>JAGCFX010000061.1 GCA_017649925.1 Paludibacteraceae bacterium
AAGTTTCCCGGCGCAAACGTGACCTGTTTCTCTGTGCTAACAGAGAACCATCCGATGGCTAATAGAATAGACAGAATCTTCATTTCGGCCGCAAAATTACAAAAAAAAACTTACATACGCAAGCGCGCGCGCATTTTTTTTCGTTTAGTAATCTTGGTTTTGCAAACCACAAGTAGCAAAACGTTAGTAAATATATTTATTTAAAAGCAATTTGTAAACCAGACTGAAAACTTTTGAGATTTTTATCACTTTTTGATATAATAATTTGCGGGTATCGCTAAAAGGCAGTACCTTTGCACCGTTTTTCGATGGCACCTGCTCTCAAGGTACGCTTTTTAGCGGGATGCCCACGCATTGGTGCGAACGAAAAATGTATTAGTTCTGTTTAAAAGAAAGGAGAAATGCTATGAAACGCATTTTGATGGTTTTGACGACTGCGGTCGTACTTTTAACAGGCGTAACTTTCGCGGATGCCGCAAAAAGCAATGATAAATTTATAGTTCGCTTCCGCGAAAATACGCTGGTGGTAATGTCGGCGCAAATGGAGGAAGCGCGCATTTATTCAATGCAAGGAAAATTGCTTGCTAAAGAGAGTGGGCAATTAGCCGAGTTTGAACTCGAGCGTGGCACTTACCGCCTCTATGCAAAGGTCAACGGCGAGACCGTTACCCGTAGGGTAGAACTTCGCTGATTAAGGTACAAAAAAGTATTTTTGGGGCACACGAAAGTGTGCTCTTTTTTATTGACTTGCGCGAATGTATAGCGGAATAGAGATGCCGAGAAATACCAGATTCGGCAGCCATGCCGCCATAAACGGCGACATTACATTATTGACCGAGAACGTTGTGCTGACGGTTGAAAAGAGAATGTATAGTGCTGTCAGTACAATACCTATTCCGAGATTTTTACCCATGCCTCCGCGTACTTTTCGGCTGGACATGGTCACTCCGAGTAATGTCATAATAAATGCGCCTAGAGGCGAAGCCCATCGTTTGTGGTATTCTACTTCAAAAGCCTTCACATTTCCGGATCCGCGTTCTCGCTGTCGCTGCATATAATGCCGTAACTCCGGCGTGGTCATCTGCTGTGCCTGTTCAGCGGTAATGAATAGCTCGTCCGGTGTAATAGGAAGCGTCACCTGCTTCAGTTCGCCGCGCTGCAAGTTCTCATGCATGTCGTCGAACGTTCGCATCGTGTAAACCTCTAAATGCCAGTTATATAGCGAGTCGTAGTAGATGCGGTCCGCCGTTGTCCTGGATACCAGAGACTTGCCTTCAAAATGCTCAATGGAACAGCGGTATCCTATTTTGCTGCGTCGTTGGAATGACTCAATATACAATATCGTTCCCGGCTCCACTTCCATCTGTATGTTACGTGCACTCTCGCTCGTGAAATGCTGTATATAACGGTCTGTAAAATGCAACATCCGCTCTGAACTCTTTGGGATTATCCAGCCTCCGAGCCACATGCTGAGAACAAAAAGTATGGTGGCGGAAATGGCATAAGGAACCATTAAGCGGTGATAGCTCATTCCCGCTGCATGCATAGCGATGATCTCCGAATTGCCTGCCAGTTTGCTGGTGAAGAAAATAACGGAAATGAAGATGAACAGCGAGCTGAACATATTCATATAATACGGTAAAAATGGAATATAATAGTCAACAACAATCTCTTTCAGCGGGATTTGGTGCTCAAAGAAATCGTCCATTTTTTCCGTTAAGTCAAATACGATAGCGATAGACAAAATGAGCACGATGGAGAAAAAGAACGTGCCCAAAAACTTTTTGATGATATAAAGGTCTAATCGCTTCATTTACAGCCTATAGCCTCTTTGTTAAATCCGGCATAACGCTTGCTTTCCATTGGCTGAAATCGCCTGCGAGAATATGTTGCCGTGCTTGCCCGACCAAATCCAGATAGAATGCGAGATTATGAATGGATAGCACTTCCAATCCCAACATCTCTTGCGCGTGTATTAAATGGCGAACATACGCGCGTGTGTAAGCGTGGTCCACATAACTTGTGCCGCAAGGATCCAATTCCGTGAAGTCATCTTCCCATTTTTTGTTGCGTAGGTTCATCACGCCTTGCCAAGTGAAAATCATCCCGTTACGTCCGTTACGCGTTGGCATCACACAATCAAACATATCAATGCCGCGCTCGATGGCCTCAAGTATATTCCACGGCGTTCCGACGCCCATCAAATAACGGGGCTTATTCTCCGGCAGAATGTCATTGCAAACCTCAATCATGTCATACATCACTTCCGTCGGTTCTCCGACTGCCAGTCCGCCGATGGCGTAACCATCTCTATCTAAATCTCTTAGCCGTTTGGAAGCCTCTTGGCGCAAGTCCGTATAAGTGCAACCCTGAACAATGGGGAACAGGTGTTGTTTGTAGCCATACAGATCCTCTGTGCTGTCAAATCGCGCAATGCAACGGTCGAGCCAACGATGCGTTCTATCCATTGAGTCTTGCGCATACTTCTTGTCCGCTGTGCCGGGACAACACTCATCGAACGCCATCATGATGTCTGCGCCAATCTCACGCTCAATGTCCATCACACTCTCCGGTGTGAACATCAGTTTGCGTCCGTCAATATGACTGCTGAATCGTACGCCTTCTTCCGTCATCTTGCGGATGTCAGTCAGGCTGAATACTTGAAAGCCACCGGAGTCCGTCAGTATAGGGCGCGTCCAGCCTTCAAAACGATGCAAGCCACCGGCTTGATGCAAGATCTCTGTCCCCGGACGAAGATAAAGATGGTATGTGTTACCGAGAATAATCTGTGCTTTGATATCTTCCTCCAGTTCTTTGCGTTGCACGCCTTTGACTGTGCCCGCAGTACCTACCGGCATAAAAATAGGCGTAAGAATATCGCCGTGGTCGGTGTGTATTACTCCCGCTCGCGGCCCAACAGACTTTACCTCGGATTGTAATTCAAAGAATGTCATACTTTGTTATTCGTCGGAAACACAATGGCGGGTTTGAAGGTTTTTGCTTCTTCGGGCGTCATCATCGCAAATGCCATGATAATCACAGTGTCACCCACATGCATCAGATGCGCAGCTGCGCCGTTGATGCATATGCAACCCGAACCGCGTTTGCCGGCAATGACGTAGGTCTCAAGGCGCGCGCCGTTAGTGTTATCCACCACTTGCACACGTTCACCAGCGAAGATATTCGCCGCCTCCATCAAAGCCTCATCGATTGTGATAGAACCGATATAATCAAGATTGGCCTCCGTCACCGTTACACGGTGAATCTTGGATTTCAGTATGTTTAAAAGCATTTTCTTCGTATTTATTGGACCCGTGTACCGCGAGCATCATAAACTTTCTCATCGCGGATGATGTACAAAGTCCCGTCAATCAGCACTTTGCGGACATTTTCTGTTCCAGAGTCGCTCTCTACGGAATTCAAATCCGTTGCGGCGTTTTGAACAGGAGAAATTTCCAGAGCAAAGCGATTTGAGTATGTTCCGTCTTCCAAAGTAACGGTATAATCTACTACGCTGAGGCTTGTCCGAATGCCAGTCTCGTTGTCTACCAATACCACGCCGATACCGCTTGTCCCGTCAGGAATAGAGAAGGTAAAACTGCTTGTTTCCCGTGCTTTGACATTCACCGGCACACTGATGGTTTGGTCGCTCATAGGCATCGTGTTACCCGCAACGGCCACATTGTCAGCAGTCAGCGTATATATATTGGCTTTTCTTCCATTAATATCTTTACTCATGTCTTCGTTGAATGCGAAATTAGCACTTACTTCTTCATCATCACTCAAACGTACATATGTGCGGTCAAGCATTTTGTCGTTTTCTTGAATTTCAAGACAGAATTCAACATCTTTAGGTGTGTTGGCATATGTTCTACGCGCTACGATAGCCGAAGGACTTACGCTGGTTTGCCATGTTACATTGCCATAGTACTGAACCATATACGCATGCATCGCCTGATAATGGAATCCGCTTCCAGAAGTCGGTGTTAACGTGTTGTCGTCCGTATTCCATGTATAGAGGAAGTTAGGACCTTGTGTCTTGCGGTCCACTGTGGCAGTAATCCAACTGGTGTTGGCGAAAGATTTCGCTGCTGTATTGACATATGTCGGCACACTCATCACATTCCAGTGACTATCAAAGATAGTACGATTGTAGGATGTATGCGGGTTGTCCGGCGTATCAGGTAACCCTTCTGTAGCCGCCCTATTAATTGTACATGCGTGCGAAGGAAGTGTATTTGTCACTGTAGAATTGGTGATAGAGGAAAGTTCTGTATATGACGGGAAGAACAATTCTGCTCGTTCATTATCATTTGCCCATACGGATGATTCTTCTCCTAACAAATCCAAATCCAAGGTAAGCAAGTAACCTTGATTTGGCTCTAAGAACACATTCTTGCGATCCCAAATGAATTTCCAGAAACCAGGATCTCCTTGCCAGTAGCCATTTGCAGCACGCTCTGCACCGTCATAGTATTGAACAATCCAGTGCGTGCCGTAAGTACCGAAACCGAACACATCATTTAGTGCTACGCGGAATGGGAAGGAGATAAAGTACAATCCGCGTTCATGTGGAGACAGCGGCGAAGCAAGCGGTGCGTGCGAGCCGGTCTTGCTCTTGTTATTCAACGTCCATTTGCTGAATTGTATTACACCATAAGCGGTTTCGATGTTTGTAATTTCGCCATCATCCGAGAAGGTAATCTGTGCAATGTCTCCTTGATGCTCACGAATGAACATGACGTCGGCATTGATGGCTGTCGGGTCATCATAGTTTCCGCTAGGCACCATTGCAGCCACTAATCGGTTGGTCTTAAAGTCATATAGCAGACGCATGTCGTACCAATCCGAACCACTACCGGTAATCAGCGTCTCAGTGGTAGTTTCTGTTCCCTTGAAGTATTGAACAATGGTTGTAGGAGCAATACCCCATGTGGAGCGTAACTTAATTTGTGCGTTTGGCTTCGCTTTGACGTTGGACTCATATATCCAGTTCTGATTATCTGAGAACTTCACTTCGGACAGGATTGCTGCCGTATTGATGTCTGCGATTTTGCTGTCAGAACTAACAAGCACGAGGAAATCGTTTGCAAAACCTTGCGCTCCGTCAATATATGCACGACTGATAGTATTGGTATGTTGATCCCACATGAAGCGCACATTGGCATTTCGCAGCAAATCACCACCCTCGGTAATGAATGACGCCACATTCGCCCATGCGCCGGTAGCCGTTTCGCGTATCAACGTATCCGAAATACACGGACTATAGTCGTTGGCGATAACAAACTTTATATTTTTACGGTCGTCCGTTTGTACCCAGTGACAGTAATAGTGACTGTAACCGCCGTGGGTAATAGAATACTCCGAATAGGTCATCAGGTGATCCGGATCACTGCGGTAATTATCCCATTTGCTATTTGCGCAGTCCGTGCGGATATAGAAGTTTCCAGTATAAATTTCCGTTTTATCAAGTTTCAGTTTGCCAGCAGCAGTCTTACCAAAGATAAAGTTATACACGCTGTCTTTCGTAATAATGGAAGGCAGCGTACTAATGAGGTTAGCAACTGTATCCGCCCATGTTACGGTAGCACCACTAATATTAGTACATTTTTGTAACTTGAGAACAGCCGATTTGCCAGTGCGAACAAAGAAGGAAACGGTATCCTTTGCTGCCGCACGTGGAATAACTGCAGATGGATGCCACTTGGTGTGTACGTTATCTTGATATAGTACGCGGTAATCTCCTACTGTTACAGGGTAGTCTACCGCAATCCGCAAACGACGTTGCGGAGGATTGGCACTATTGGCAGAATAACTTAAAATAAAGGTATAGTCACCCGCTGCTGCCGTGGTGATCTGGCATAGCGTAAATTCCGGGGTCATATCGTTGGTGAATTCCCAAGCGGTCTCTTGTCCGTGGTTTGCATAGGTCATGGTTCCGGAATTGCCATAATATACATCTCCGTCTCGTTTGAGTTGGAATTTGTATGTTTTGCCAGCTTCCAAATCTGCGACTGCTTTCATTGGCATCAACTCGTCATCGGAAGTAAATGCGATTGCTTTGGCTAGTACATTTTCAGAATTTATCACAGTGTAGATTTCCAATGTGTAGCCTGTTCCGGGAGTGTACTTCGTCCAATAACCATCATTATAGTATTCTGCGCGGTTATTATTTTTCTTAACTGCTGTTTGTTCTACTGGAACAAACATAGGTGTCTTTGCATAGAAACCTAGTCCGGTAGCTTTATCTGCCCCGGTGTTATCTGACGAACGGGTGGGGTATACGACATGTGCAACATTCGGAGATGCTTGGTAGAAGTTGTCATAATTTGGCATACTTTCCTGAGTGAAGGAAACATAATTGGAAACCGCTTCATTCCCATACTCGTATGCATAGATATCTGTAGTTCCGGGAACCAGACTCATTTGTAGGTTGCAGTTAGATCTACCGGTATTACCGGAACCCAGTGTGTTTGTATTTTCCCAATAATCGCTAGTCAGCAAGTTCACGTAAACGCTACTCCAACCTAATGTGTTCTTGAAATAGATAACGTTCTTTTGGGTGTAGATAGCCGTCAACTTACCATCGTAGATGGCTTTGAAATTGATAGTTGCCGTCGTCTTCTCACCGTTAGCATCCGCGCCGTCAATCGTG
>JAGCFX010000062.1 GCA_017649925.1 Paludibacteraceae bacterium
CCGCCGGGATAAGGCAGTCCGAGCACTTTCGCGCACTTGTCAAACGCCTCGCCCGCCGCATCGTCTATCGTCTGGCCGATGATCTCCATATCATTATATGCGCGCACCAGAACGATCTGACTGTTGCCGCCGCTGACGAGCAGACACAGGAACGGGAAAGACGGATGCTGCAGACCCGTGCCATCCTCCACAAAATGCGCCAACACATGGCCCTGCAGGTGGTTCACGTCGATGATCGGCACACCCAGCGCCAACGCCAGGCCCTTGGCAAAAGACGTACCTACCAGCAACGAACCCAACAGACCCGGCCCGCGCGTGAAAGCAATGGCTGAGATATCATCTTTCGTCACGCCCGCACGTTTCAACGCCGTGTCCACCACAGGCAGGATATTCTGCTGATGCGCACGACTCGCTAACTCCGGCACTACACCGCCATACTCCTCATGCACCTTCTGACTTGCTATCACATTGCTGCGCAATATACCGTCCACAATAACGGCTGCAGAAGTATCGTCACAACTCGACTCGATGGCTAATATGACTACCTGTTTTTTCATTTTTTACAAATCGGCTGCAAAATTACTAAAAAATTTGCATATGTCAAAATATTTTTGTACTTTTGCAGTCAAATTTTGAATTTATGGGATTTACACATTTGCATGTTCACTCGCACTATTCGTTGCTGGACGGGTTGTCCAAAGTGGAAGAGATTGTAGATAAATGTATTGCGACCGGAATGAACGCCGTGGCGCTGACCGATCATGGCAATATGTACGGTATCAAGGACCTGCTGGACTACTGCAAAAAAGTGAACAGCGAGCGTTCGGCTAACGGCGTGAAGCCGGGTATCAGCGGAGAGCCCTTCGTGCCATTCAAACCCATCGTGGGTGTGGAGGCATATTGCGCACGCCGCGGACGACTGTCGAAAAGCGAGGACAAAGCCATCAACGGCGAGGGGCGGACATATGTCATCGACCGGTCCGGCTGGCACTTGATCCTGCTGGCGAAGAATATGGTGGGTTATCACAACCTCTGCCGGCTCGTGTCCGCGGGCTACATGTCCGATGCGTTCTATCATACGCCGCGTATAGATAAGGAGTTGCTGGAGCGCTGGCACGAAGGAATCATCTGCTGCTCCGCGTGCCTGGGAGGTGAGCTGCCGCAGAAAATTCTCGATGGAATCGCGAAAAACGGCGACTTCAGCGAGGCGGAAGCAACCGTACAGTGGTTCAAAAACCTCTTCGGAGAGGACTATTATATCGAGCTGCAGCGTCATGAGACGCAGAAACCCGGCGCAGATGTGGAGGTTTACGAGCGGCAGAAACAAGTCAACCCCGTGCTGATCGACCTCGCCCGCAAATACGGCGTGAAGCTGATTGCCACCAATGATGCGCACTTCGTTAACGAAGAAGATGCCGAAGCACACGACCGCCTTATCTGCTTGAGCACCAACCACTACGTGAACGATGTCAACCGCATGCATTATACGAAGCAGGAATGGCTCAAAACACCCGATGAAATGGCGGAAATCTTCGCCGACATCCCCGAAGCGCTGGAGAACACGCAGGAGATAGCCGACAAGGTGGAAGTGTATGACATCGACCATGAGCCTATCATGCCGAAGTTCGACATCCCCGCTTCGTTTGGCAAAGAGGAAGACTATCCCGACCGTCTGGCATTCGAGAGCGCTTACCTGCGCCACCTGACGATGGAAGGCGCCAAAGAGCGTTACGGCGAAGAGAGACTGGCCAACGACACGGAACTGAAAGAACGTATCGAGTTCGAGCTCAACACCATCATCTCGATGGGTTTCCCGGGCTATTTCCTCATCGTGATGGACTTCATCCGCGCGGCACGTGAGGAACTGGACGTGTCTGTCGGACCCGGACGTGGTTCGGCTGCCGGCTCGGTGGTAGCCTACTGCCTCAAGATAACGGACCTCGACCCGCTGAAATACGACTTGCTGTTTGAGCGTTTCCTTAATCCGGACCGTATCTCCCTACCCGATATCGATACCGACTTCGAAGACTGCGGGCGAGGCAAAGTGCTGGACTACGTGAGTCAGAAATACGGCGAGACACATGTGGCGCATATCGTTACCTATGGTAAGATGGCTACCAAATCGGCATTGGCAGACGTAGGACGCGTGCAACAAGTGCCGCTCCCGCGGGTCAACGAGCTGAAGAGTTTTATCCCTGACCGCGAGTTCCCCGATACCATCATGAAGAACCTGCCGCCGGACGCCAAGAAACCCAAAGTGAACCTGCGGAACTGCTATAAGTATATCGAGGAACTGAAGCGCGAATATGAGCAAGGCGACCCGAACACACGCTCGATGCTCGAGTATGCGGCTCGGCTCGAAGGAACAATCCGGCAAGTGGGAGTACACGCCTGTGGCGTGATCATCGGCGCTGATGACCTGACGAACTTCGCACCACTGAGTTCCGTGGAAGACAAGAACAGCAAGAAACGTGTGCTGGTGACCGAATATGACGGACATGTCGTGGAGTCTGTCGGATTGATTAAGATGGACTTTCTCGGGCTCATCACGCTTACCATCATCAAAGAATGTCTGCGTAATGTCAAAAAAGCCCGCGGCATAGATATCGACATCGACCACATTCCTATTGACGACGCCGAGACTTACAAACTGTTTCAGGACGGCCGCACGGTAGCCGTCTTCCAGTTCGAGTCCGCCGGAATGCAAAAATACCTGCGCGAACTGAAGCCGACCGTCATCGGCGACCTCATCGCCATGAATGCCCTTTACCGGCCCGGACCGATGGATTATATCCCGCAGTTCATCAAGCGTAAACAAGGTCAGGAACCCGTGACATACGATATCCCCATCATGGAAAAGTATCTAAAAGATACTTACGGCGTAACGGTTTATCAGGAGCAGGTCATGTTGCTCAGTCGTCTGTTGGCGAACTTTACCCGCGGCGAGAGCGACAAACTCCGTAAAGCCATGGGTAAGAAGCAGATGACCGTTTTGGCTTCGCTGCAAGACAAGTTCATGGAAGGCGGTAAGGCAAACGGACATGACCCGAAAGTGCTGACGAAGATTTGGGAAGACTGGAAGAAGTTTGCATCCTACGCCTTCAATAAATCGCACGCCGCATGCTACTCTTGGGTGGCGTACCAGACGGGATATCTCAAAGCGCATTATCCTGCCGAATTCATGGCAGCCAACCTCACCGTCCACAAAGATGATATCAAGGAAGTGACGAAACTGATGGACGAGTGCAAAGCGCTGGGACTGAGTGTGTTAGAGCCGGACGTCAACGAATCGGAACTCTCGTTCACGGTCAATAAAGACGGCGCTATCCGTTTCGGTTTGGGCGGTATCAAAGGCGTGGGAGAAGGCGCAGCAGAAGCCATCATCAACGAGCGCGAGAAGAACGGCAAATACAAAGGTATCTTCGATTTCCTGGAGCGCGTGAACCTGCAGAGTTGCAATCGCAAGACCATAGAAAACCTCGCTCAATCCGGCGCTTTTGAGTGCTTTGACGATATCTACCGCGAGCAGTTCTTCGGCGCCGATGAAAACGGCAATTCTGGTCTTGATCTGCTGATGAACTACGGCAACAAATGGCAGGCGGACAAAGAGAACACCACCAATTCACTCTTCGGCGATCTGGAGGTGGCCATCGAAGTGAAGCACCCGGAACTGCCGAACGCAGCGCGATGGGACACCATTGAGCGGCTCAACAAAGAGAAAGAACTGATCGGTATCTACCTCTCCGCCCACCCGCTGGACGAATATGAATATGAAATCCGCGAGCTATGCAACATCACCGCCGATGAACTCAAGCAATTCGACAGCTGGCGTCGTCCGGACGTCCGGATGGAAGCGGAGAAACGCATTCGCGGCGAGCAGGCTGAACAGGAGGATGAGAAAGCGGTATTGCCGTCAGAATTCCTCGCCAAGCATAAGAACCAAGCCTGTCTGTTAGGCGGACTCATCACGCAAGCGGAACAGCTGCGCAGCCAGAAAGGAAACCCTTACGGCCGTTATACGCTGGAGGACTATACCGGCAGTTATCAGGTCGTACTCTTCGGCAACGCTTACGCACAGTTCGCACACCTGATGCTCAAAGACCTGTATGTGATGATAACAGGCGTTGTGCAGCAGAAAGGAGCCGGAATGAAATGGTTCAAAGAAGGCAAAGACGAAGAGGCGGAGTTTGAGTTTGTGGTGCAGCGTGTGGACATGCTCTCCGATGTACAAGATAACCGCACGGAAGGACTGAATATTCGCCTGTCGCTGGACGCCGTAACGTCAGAAACTATCGATGAAATGGCGGATATGGTAGATGAGAACCCGGGCAAAGGACGCTTGCATGTGAGCATCTATAACCCGCTGAACCGTCAGAATATTGCCCTCACAAGCCGCAATCACGCCATCCGCATTACGCCGAAGTTTTATAAATGGCTGTATAGCAAACGCGCAGAGGGAGTTCTGGAATTCAAAGCAGTTGCACCCCAATGACCTATTCCCAAGCCGTAGAATATCTGTATAATGCTCGCCCGCCTTTTCATATGGTGGGCGCGGCTGCTTATAAGCCGGGACTGGAGAACACCTTACGGCTCATGGCGCATTTCGGCAATCCGCATGAGCAACTCCGCGCTATTCACGTGGCAGGCACCAACGGAAAAGGTTCCACTTCCCACCTCATCGCAGCAGCATTACAGGCTTCCGGACTGCGCGTGGGACTATTCACCAGTCCGCATCTCGTGAGCCTGACAGAACGAATCCGCATAAACGGACAACCTATCGCCGAAACTAAAGTAGCCGAATTCATCGAACAAAATCAAGCGTTTCTGGATGAAGTACAGCCTTCTTTCTTTGAGACCATGACCGCCATGGCGTTCGACTATTTCGTGCGCGAGAAAGTGGATATCGCCGTTATAGAAGTGGGGCTTGGAGGACGATTGGATAGCACAAATGTGCTTAATCCCGTTCTATCCGTTATCACGAACATCGGTTTTGATCACACAGAGTTCCTCGGCAACACGCTCACCAAGATAGCGCGCGAGAAAGCAGGGATCATCAAGCCACATGTACCGGTAGTCATCGGGGAAACACATCCGCAGACCATCAACGTCTTTCTGGAACGCGCCAGAGAATGCGAAGCAGAAATCTTTTTTGCAGATGAATGCGAGTATTTACGACGTTGCAGACAGCGTATCGCACCGGATTGCGAGTTGCACGGCAACTATCAGGAGCATAACCTGCAAACAGCATATGTGGCCCTGCGGGCGTTGCGGAACAGTTCCTATTCCCTACTCCTTACACCCGATGCCATCAGAGAGGGTTTTGCGCATGTTGGCAGCATGACGGGGCTGCGAGGCAGATGGGAAACACTATGCGAACAACCGCTGGTTATATGCGACACCGGACATAACAGTCACGGCATACAATATGTAGCCCGCCAACTCAAAGAGTTAACCAACCGGAACATATGGATTGTTTTCGGCATGGTTAATGACAAGGATACAGACGTGGTGATGCGCCTGTTGCCCATAGGAAAACGGTATCATTATATCTTCACAACGCCGGACACCAAACGTGCCCGCACGGCACAGGAAATGCTGACATTATGGGGAAAGGAAGGCATAGCCGTTGACAAGCCGGAAGAGGCTTTCAGCTTGGCGCAAGAGAATGCAGAAAAGGATGACTGTATCTTTATCGGCGGAAGTAATTATCTGGTAGGAACGGCAATTGAATTTTACAAAAATGCAAAAATATTTGCATAAATCAAAAAAAAGCAGTAATTTTGCAGCGCAAATTGAAATAAAACACGATAATGGAATTAAGTGAACAAGAAATTGTACGCCGGCAGAGTTTGCAAACGATGCGTGACTTGGGTATTGATCCCTACCCTGCGGCGGAGTATGAAGTGACCGGTCATTCGACTGACATCAAGGAGCATTTTGACGAGTGGGACGGCAAGCCTGTGCGCATAGCCGGACGTTTGATGAGTAAACGTATTATGGGCAAAGCCTCGTTTATTGAGATACAAGACTCCAAAGGACGTATTCAGGTGTATGTTAGCCGTGACGATATTCAAGAGCCGGTTGAAGAAGGTCAGCAGCCTACGACGATTGAGCAACAGATGTATAACGTCGTTTTCAAAAAACTGCTCGATATCGGCGATTTCATCGGAATAGAAGGCTTTGTTTTCCGCACCCAAATGGGTGAGATTTCCGTGCATGCGAAGAAACTGACTGTGCTCGCTAAGAGTCTGCGTCCGCTGCCTATCGTCAAATACAAAGATGGTGTAGCATATGACGGCTTTAACGATCCGGAGCAGCGTTACCGCCAGCGTTATGTGGATTTGGTGGTGAACGAGGGTGTAAAGGACACTTTCCTCAAACGCGCTACGATCCTGCGCACGATGCGTCAGGTGTTTGACGAGGCGGGTTATACGGAAGTGGAAACGCCTATCCTTCAGCAGATTGCCGGCGGCGCAAGTGCCCGTCCTTTCATCACGCACCATAACACGCTGGACGTAGATATGTACCTCCGTATAGCTACGGAACTTTACCTCAAACGGCTTATTGTGGGCGGTTTTGAAGGCGTTTATGAGATCGGTCGTAATTTCCGCAACGAAGGAATGGACCGCAGCCATAATCCCGAGTTCACATGCATGGAATTGTATGTGCAATACAAGGACTACAACTGGATGATGACGTTCACAGAGAACTTGCTGGAGCGCATCGCAATTGCTGTCAACGGTACAACTAAAGTGCAGATTGGCGACCATGAGGTGGATTTCAAAGCGCCTTACCGCCGGCTGCCTATTCTTGACGCCATCAAGGAAAAAACCGGTTTGAATCTGGCTGCCATGAGCGAGGACGAGATCCGCATAGAAGCCAAGAAACTGGGCGTAGAAGACACCGAACACATGGGTAAAGGCAAACTCATCGACGAGATCTTCGGCGAGACATGTGAGTGTACATTCATTCAGCCTACTTTCATCACGGACTACCCCGTTGAGATGTCGCCTCTGACGAAGATGCACCGCAGTAAACCCGGTCTTACCGAGCGTTTCGAGTTGATGGTAAACGGCAAAGAGTTGGCAAACGCCTACAGCGAACTGAACGACCCGATTGACCAATACAACCGCTTCGTGGAGCAAATGAAACTCGCCGACAAAGGTGATGACGAAGCGATGGTAATTGACCACGATTTCATGCGCGCTCTCGAATACGGTATGCCACCTACCTCAGGTATCGGCATCGGCATCGACCGTCTGGCTATCCTGATGACCGGTCAGCCGACTATTCAAGAAGTGTTGTTATTCCCGACAATGAAACCTGAAGCATAATGGACATGTATAGAAAAGTAGCAATCCTTGGTTCCGGTTCATGGGCTACGGCGTTGGCGAAAATCGTCATGCAAAACCAATGGGAGATCAACTGGTTTATTCGTCGCCAAGAAGTGATTGATGAGTTTATTGCCTCTGGCAAGAACCCTACTTATCTTGGCGCTACAACATTTGATGTGGGACGTATTCATTTCTCGTCTGACATCAATCAAACGGTGGCACAGTCGGATGTGCTGATCCTGGCTATCCCTTCGCCGTACGTCAAGCAGTCGCTCAATAAGATTCGTCGCGACATGACGCATAAGGTGGTTATCTCTGCGGTGAAAGGTATGATCCCGGACGAGAACGTCATCGTTACCGACTATCTGCATGACCGTTTTGGTATTCCGATGGAGCAATTAGGTATTATTGCAGGTCCGTGCCACGCAGAAGAAATCGCGTTAGAGCGTCTGAGTTACCTTACCATCGGTTGCGAGAACAGCCAAAACGCAGAGGTATGGTCCAAACTATTCCGCACATCATATGTGCATACTACCATTTCAAGCGATGTGATTGGTTTGGAATACAGTTCGGTAATGAAGAACATCTACGCCATCGCTGCAGGTATGTGCCAAGCCTTGCATTACGGTGATAACTTCCAGGCCGTGCTGCTGTCCAATGCCATTCAGGAGATACAGCGTTTTGCATGTGCCACGAGTGAAGCGCCGCGTGATATCACGATGTCCGGTTACCTGGGCGACGTGCTCGTGACCGGGTATTCGCAATTCAGTCGCAACCGTCAGTTCGGCCAGATGCTCGGACTCGGTTATTCCGTCAAAGCCGCACAAATGGAGATGGAAATGATTGCAGAAGGCTATTACGGCACAAAAGCTATCTATGAGACGAACCGCCGCATCAAAGTGGCACTGCCGATAGTGGATGCCATGTATGAGATTCTGTACAATAAACAGAAGGCGAAACCTATTATAAAATCGTTAACCAATAAACTGCAATAATCATGAAAGTTCGGGCAAATCGAATGTAAGTCTACTTACACGATTCGATGAAGCCGAAGTTCCAAATTTTAACTATTAAAATTATGAAACTATGCTTAAAGAATGCTGCAAGCTTTGTTGATGCGGCAGCACTAAAGAAACTGAAGTCGCAGACGGAAGCCGCCAACCTGCTGTTGGAAAACGGCAAAGGTGCGGGAAATGATTACATCGGTTGGGTACATCTACCTTCTTCTATCACGCCGGCTTTTCTGGACGAAGTACAAGCTTCGGCAGATGAATTGCGCCGTCGTTGCGAAGTGGTTATCGTTGCCGGAATCGGCGGTTCATACCTCGGTGCACGTGCTGTAAACGAAGCACTCGCCTCGGCTTTTGACGCTTTCGTGGCCAAGGACCGTAAGAATCCATATGTGGTGTATGCCGGCAATAACATCGGCGAAGACTATCTGGCAGAACTGATGGAGTTCTTGGCTGACAAACAGTTCGGTATCATCAACATCTCCAAATCCGGCACAACAACTGAGACAGCCCTTGCTTTCCGTCTGCTCAAGACCATGCTTGAGAAAAAGGTGGGCAAAGAGGAAGCACGTCATCGTATCGTAGCAGTTACTGACCGTGCGAAAGGCGCGTTGCGCAGCCTCTCTACCAAAGAAGGATACAAGACTTTCGTCATCCCTGATAATGTAGGTGGTCGTTTCTCTGTCCTCACGCCGGTAGGACTGCTGCCGATAGCTGTAGCAGGCGGTAACATCCACGAATTGGTGCGCGGAGCACAAGAGATGGAGAAAGCAACGGATGTAAGCGTTCAGTATGCCGAGAACCCTGCATGCCAATATGCCGCTATCCGTAATGCACTTTATCAGAGCGGAAAGAAAATAGAGATACTCGTGAACTTCAATCCTAAGTTACACTATTTTAGCGAGTGGTGGAAACAACTGTACGGCGAGAGCGAAGGAAAAGACCATAAGGCTATCTTCCCTGCTTCCGTCGATTTCACAACCGACCTGCACTCTATGGGCCAATGGATTCAGGACGGCGAGCGCACAATCTTTGAGACCGTTATATCAATTGAGAAAGCCAACAAACACGTACTCGTGCCGCTGGACGAAGAGAACCTCGACGGACTTAATTTCCTTGCCGGCAAACGCGTGGATGAAGTCAATAAGATGGCAGAACTCGGAACGCGCCTCGCTCATATAGATGGCGGAGTGCCGAACATCCTCATCGAGTTCGAGAAGATTGACGAGTTTAATATTGGTCAGTTCATCTATTTCTTCGAGCGTGGTTGCGGTATCTCGGGCTATGTACTGGACGTCAATCCGTTCAACCAACCTGGTGTGGAGGCTTACAAGAAAAACATGTTCGCCCTACTCGACAAACCTGGTTATGAAGCAGAATCAAAAGCAATCAAGGAACGCTTGTCTAAATAACAAGATGTAGTCATTCATGTTCAAGCAGAATGCAAAAAAAATTGGCAAACTTCGTGTATTCTACTATGAATACCGTTCGGAAGTTTTGTTCGGCTTCTTATTATCCGCAGCAGTAGTATTGAGTTATGCGCTTTCTCCTCTCATTCCTACTGAATTTTTTCGTACGGCATGTTCTTATGTTCAAAATACGGCTACCATAGTTGTTCCTCTGATTAGTTCGTGGATGTTATTTCGTCATCATGGCGGGATACGTGTTCGTAAGATATTCGCGTGGATTATGGCCGCGTTGGCCGTTTTGATGATAGCAGGAGTTTTCTATAGGAGCAAGGTGAATAGTGAACTTCAACCGGCAGAAGGTGTATTTAGTTTTGAGGGTTGGGAAATGCTTGCGGGCGATATCATCGCGTGGCTGCTATTGGCCTATCCATCCGAGTTGTTGCGTCCGGGCTGGCTTACGTGGAAAAATGCCACAACCCGTTTGCTTCCTGTGATTATTATCGGCGTGATAGATTGGTTTGTTCCATGGGATTTGCGGTGGTTATTGGCAATAGTTCCGTTGGTATGGATTATCCTACTATATCATCATGTGCGTTCGTATCGTAGATATTGCGAAGACAATTTCAGTTCGATGGAGGAAACCGATGAGCGCTGGGTAATTCGGTATTTGCTGATGATGTTGATTCTCGGTATTTCGTACGGCTATCTTTGTTTTTCGGAGGAGCCGAATCGTCTCTTTACACAGCAATGGTTACTTTTCTTTATTTTTGTATATAGCAACGATCAAGTCTTTTTCCATTCCAAACCATGGATAGAGCGTGTAGAGAGCGAAGAAGCGAAAGAAGAAGATGCTGAGTCCGCAATGGAGACAAATGCCGAATACCGTCAAGTGTTGGAAGAATGGATGTCCGCGGAGAAACCTTATTTGAACAAAGATTTCCGCTTGACGGATTTGCGTCGTGTATTGCCGTTGAACCGTACTTACTTGTCTCAATTGATCAATAGCGAATACGGCTGCACATTCTATCAGTTTGTGACGAATTATCGCGTAGAGGAGGCGAAGCGTTTGATGTGCGCGGATCCGAAAATGAAAATGCAGGATATAGCCGAGCAATGTGGTTTTTCTTCATCCACGGTATTCGGTAGGATTTTTGCACGTGAAACGGGTATGACACCAAAGGAGTGGAGTGCAAAAAACGACAATTTGTAAAAAAATATCGTTTTTTTTCGACTCTATATTTATATATATATAAGGAACTTGCGCGAGTTCCTTTTTTTTTGTATATTTGCACCCGTCTTCAATGTGAATATTCGAAATGCGTATGAATAAAGTCTGCTTTAATAAGGAACAATTTTGTGTAAGGGCGTGGTTGCTGTCTCTGGTGCTATTCGTGTCGGCACAGATATTTGCCGGTGATGGATGGACACCGAGCGACTGCGGTTTAGTAGTTGATTTGCAACCCGGTGACCAGATTCTTCTATCTGTCATGGTGGATGATGACAATAACCCATCCACTCCCGCAAAAGAGTATTTTGTCTGTGACTATCCAGGGTATACGGGTGGTTATTTTAACTATTCTGCAGCCAACCGTTTGCGTCTTATTCCTCAGTCACCAAGTGCTACCGAACCTTCCGAGGTCTCGGTGTGGACAATAGATACCGCTCTTACACGTATCAAGAGCGGTTTGGATTACGCCTTAGGCGGCATTAGTTATACGATGTGGAGTTCCCGAGATTGGACGTTGACGACATCGAATAACCAGCCATACTATTTTATTGGTGCTTTGAGTAATAATACTGCTGCGAATAATGGCTGGCTGTGCGATGTAATTTTCTCGACACCGACGGAGAACTCCCTTCAAACACCGGACCCGAATAATACATTGGGCCGCGCCGCGAGTGCAGGCGGTAAATTTAACGGCCGAACAGGCACGGGCTTTTTGGGAATGACGTACCGCGAGGTATTCATGTTCGATAACACCCGTTGGAGCGAGGATCCTATTGCCTATGTCAATTCGGCGGTAGTTACCTTCAATACATCAAACGGAAATAAAACGTGGAACGGCAAGACAATAGCAAAGGGCGAGGCTTTCTACGCATATCGCGAGTCCAAACATAATGCTACCACTCGTACATTATTCCGCCTCTATATTCTGAATAGACCCATGCAAAGTTGTCCGGATTCGTATTTCTTCGGATATAATGAACAGGATTATAAAAAATACCGAACGGGGCCACGTCCTGTAAGTAATACTAACCCGACGCAACTATATTTTGAAGATAGTACGGATTATCGAAAGACGTACACGATGGACCGCTTGGAGTGCATGGAGCGAGTTTCAGATACCAAGTATTATCAGTGCTGGATGAATGTTCCGGAATCGGATAGTACCTATTACTACGTTGGGTATGGAAACGAATTTCGCACCTCCGGTTTGGGTTCCGGCGGTGCCCGTTCGCAATTTGCGAAAATTGAGACGTTGCCGGTACAGCATTTAGGTCTTCCTGCTCCGCGAGGTGCATACGGCCGAATGATAGTGGATACAACCTCCAGCGCTGATAATCTGCATGTAGAGTTTGCTCCCGGTGGTTATTTCCTGCGTACCAATACCGGCCGTAACATCCGTATGCGACCGAATGCGGACGGAACGATATGGACATGTGAGGAGATGTGGCATATAACGGATGCTTATGCAGCCCTTACTATCAAAGCAACGATGTTCACCGGGACGGAATTCAGCGATGATGACGAGGGCGCAGATATTCCGGGTTGGAGTCAAATGGTAGTAGGTACATCTGTGCCATTAGCAAGTGGTGGCGGATATGTGACCGGTGGAATGAATGGTTGGGCACGTATTCATATCAATAATACAGACCCGAACGGTCACATGGAATTCGTTCTTGCAGAAGGAACAAAATGGATTCATTATGACAACAACGGTTGTGTAGGCGAACAGATTCCAGACCAGCATCCGGAGTCCGGTCAAACATCGGTGACAGTGCGAGAGCCTCGTCTTGTAGGAGGATTTGAATTTACAGAGTGGAATACTCAAGCAGACGGAAACGGAACTTCCTATCATCCGGGCGATGTGATTAATAATCTGCCGGATGGCGAAACGACACTCTATGCCATCGCTACTTATACCGGAACATATCACGTGGTCTTGTCGTTTGTAAAGGAAGACGGCAAGCGTTATTTCCTGACTCATCCGGGTACAGCAGCGCCGCGATTCTCCCGTGCACGTCATATAGACGAATGGACCGATGCCTACCAGGGTATGGCAAATGCCGAAAATATCGACAATCATTATATCAACACGTTCAAACTCTTGAAAGGTCCGCTCTGTGCAGAGGGAGAGTATGTCCTGGATCCGCGCCGTGAGATGCGTTATGGTTCCAAAGATTCACTTCTGTTCTATGAGAACTTCGCTCCAGCAGAAGAAGAGTATATCGGTTTGTATTATAGCGATCCGAATACGGTGATTGCTAATACCTCATGGGCTGGTCTGTTCACATCATCGTCCGGATGGCCGAACTATAGCGTGGCGGATGTGCAGAACACCAAACTCCGCTCTACCCACTATCTGCATACGGTAGCGGATGTGCTGACTCGTGACGAGCGCGAAAATAGCGCTGTTTCCTACGTGAAGTACAATACATCCGCCGATCAGTTTGACGGCGAGGCATTGGAGGCGAATGCAACAACATTCCAGATTTCCCGCGTCCGTGTGGCGGATGAACATTATGTGGTTCTGCCGGATACAACAATAGCGTGGACGGACGAGATTACGTTTGGTCTTCATCAAGGAGAACAGATGGAACAACAGGTGTGGTCCAAACTGATAGGTAAGCAGTTGATGGCGCTGATGAAGTTGGGTAATGATACCGTTTATTTCCATCCGAACCGCGACAAAATCTTGACCACAGCCAATGAGTTTCGTCTCTCTGCGGACTATCGTTTGGTAGAAACCTTTACATACATCCGTGATTCCCGTGCAACAACGCTTGATGCGAGTGACGAGACTAAAATGACTGAAACGGGCAACGATTTCAGCCGCATGGTAACCACCGGAATGAATAGCCCGATGGATGTGCAATATATGGGTAGTTATATCGATATCGTCGATACTCTGCGTATCTCCCTTAGGACGTTAGGTCCTGTAAAGATTAAGGAGTATTACGGCCGTTGGAGAACAGGTGCGCCCGGTGTGCATGTGAACGCAGACGGCTCGCGTTATCGCGATATTATTGTACGTACCAAAACATATCATTACGGAGCTACACAAAGCAAACTTGTGCTCACTCCTGAGTTTGAGACCTATAACTTTAGTCCGTTGGCAAATGCAAGCAAGCAGTTGAATTTCACTCTTGCCAAAGTATCTTCCCGCCAATTGCTTGATGTGGATGGTAATGTGATGGGCGAAGAGATATTGGCAACAGAAGATGTTACTTCTTCTCTTGCATTAGGTCCCGGGTATTGTAGTTTCCAAAGCGGAGGCGCTTATTTCAATGTAATCAACGAGCAAACGGTAGGTCAACACGTCACACTTGTTACCAAAGCAGACAATAACGATGCGGGAGACAATAAAGATACCCTCATTATTTCTCTATCGGTAACAATCGGCGGAGTGGCTTATCCAGTAACAGCGCGCGTTCCACTGTTGCAACCATCATTAGAAAACAACGAAGTAGTATGGTCGGTGGTTCATGACGATCAGCGTTATTTCATAATGGCCGGTTCCGGAGGATTGATTTTCCGTCAATATACGCTTAAGAACAATATCCTCTACAAACAGGGAACAACCAATGTCCATTTGCGTAAGGGTTCTGCCGATGCAGCAAACAGCGATACGCGTTATATCACTCCATGGAAGTATAATTATGTAAATCAAGCAGCAAAGCAACTGACTTTAGAGACAGAGTACGGAATTGGCAAAAAATTTGTTATAGACGGAGAAACTCCCACTATATCAGACGCAAGTCCTTCCACTTTGACCTATGAATATGTCAGTGTCAATGTCAATGACAATGCGAATTTCGAGGAACTGGTACGTATCAAATACGGCGCAGATAAATGGCTGAAGTTCACAGTGACGGGCAGCACACCATCGTTGTCGTTGACTGAAAATGCGGCGGAAGCTTCTGTCTTCTCGTGGAGTTATCTGCTGCAAGAATACAATTTGCTCAATAGCGGCAATTATCCCGATAAAACCGAAGCGGAGTTTGGCTACAACAGTACAAGCGGAGTGTCTATTTCCACCCGCTACAAGGCGTACAAAGAGTTCTCGATGTTGTTGGATAACACGCTAACCTATTGCGGCCGCGAAGATGAAACCAATATTGCCAACCTTATTTCTGCGGGCAAAGAGTGGCTGACTTCTTATTCTATCGTTCGTAAAGACGACAGCCGTTTCCCTGCAAATGCCAGCGGTTTGAATATATCCACGAATAGTGGTAATTTGCAGACAACGGTTACTCCTTCGGGTGATAGCCCAACCGAGATTCGTTATCCGGCAGGAACCGGTCCGTATGTGAATATTGTGGATACACTTGATGTGACGTTATCGCTTCAAAGCGGTGCTCCTGCTTATCGTTTCAAAGACAAATGGAGCAGCTATACTTCCGTGGATGACGCACATCTGAAAATACCGCTTATCCGTAAGACTTACCACTCAGCGCCATTCGATTCGTTGGTCTGCATAGTGGAGAATGATGAATATAGTCATAACTTCCCGTCCACAATCGTATTGGATGTTAACGATACTCATACCTTCACGTTGCGAACAGAGCACCACGAAGGAACCCATGTGCTTGACGTGAATAACAATTCCGTATCCTCAACAAGTGATATTCATGATCATACGGACGCAATGCATTTGGATAATCCCGCGTTGGCAGAAATCCGTCTGATTGATGAATACGGAAATACGCCATCATGGTGCCACATCAGCGGAAAGACCGCCAACACCATAACCGTGCAATGTACAGCGAACGGAATACGTGCACCTCGTGTGGCATATTTGTATTTGGCCTATACGATGCAACTCAAAGGAGAATGGCGATATATCAATTTCCGCCTTTCCGTGACGCAGTCCAGTCTTTTCCAATACGCGAATAACCAGACGCTTATCCATAGCAAAGGAGCGTCCGGAGATTCGTTAGTAAACGGTATGCAGCAAGTGCATACGAATACGCGGATACTTTACTATTATCCGAACCAGCGCGTAGAGTTGCCGCTCCGCGAACGTGGATTCTATGGTTGGTGGCGTTGGTTCCGTGAAGGGCCGGGCGAGATAGGCGATACGGATATACCTAACGAATCATGGGTTACTCCTCCAACCAATGTGGGAGCATTTAACTTCCCTTATCGTATTATTGGTGACTCGGTATGGATTGACGAGAACGACCATTCGCAAGGTAAGAAACTGGTAACAATGGGTCGATATACAGTATTCCATAATTATACTTATCCGAATAAGTCGAAATATAGCAGAAATGATCCTCCGGCCAAGGCTCCTTTGGTAACACCTCCAGCCGGCAAGGCCGTTGTTACTTATGCGGTGGACATCAGTAACTACTATGACAATTTGCCGTTGTCAATGACTAATGTTAACCAGATAGATACGGCAAAATTGGATACGATGACCAATATCATAGAACCGACGTTGTCGCTTCGCGAGATATTTGAGTTGCACCCTTGGACCGAAATGGCAGAAAGGATGGAGAATTACAAGTCTCCGAACGGCGCAACTTATCCGTTGGCGGACGAGAAATACATGGAGGATCATGTAGTCATGGCTCCTACGGGTAATCTTTTGCTTCTCAGCACGGAGCAACGCTATAACTATGCCAATATCCGAAAAGGTAATCACTCTGAGTCGCTTATGGGCTACTATATGCGTGATGATAACTGGGAAACCGGAGGTTGGGATGATGCCCGTAAGGATACAATGATCTGGTGCGCAGGCTGGGATGCCGATTGCTCATGGTACACTTATAACCCCAAGACGGGTGTTTATGCGTCCTGTTCACACCCTCTAACGGAAGGCGATGATTTCTTGAAAGTGCCGGCTAAGACATCAATTACAGCCGGTCAAGAAGCCGATACGGTATATTATTGTCTCCGCTCGCGCAGTAAAAAATCAACACATGCAGGAACTATAGGAGATCCTGATCCCGTAGAACCTGCTGATGGCGACTATTGGTTCAATATATGCCGATATATGGTAATTTACCATACTCCGGCCAAGTATGGTCCTCTTACAGAGAATGCGGAAAACAAGGCTATTATTACCAATGATGAGATAGAGCAAAATTATGAGGTGCTTGAGCGTTTGAACTTTGATTATAACCGTCCGGGAAGCGATTATCAACTCTATCCGCACCCGCTACCTTGGGCGGATGCTTCCTATGGATATACATACCCGCTGTCGCCATCACTTCCATGTAACCGATTCCATAACGACTTTGCTCCCGATCTACCCAACATGGGCGAGTACGGACTTATCAATAAAATAGGTTACAGTAATTACTGGTATATGATGGAACAGCACGGAGGTGCCGAGAACGGATATATGATTTACTGTGACGGAATGGCCTCTGCCGGTCAGGTAGCAGCACTCTCTCTGGAATCCAGATTGTGTGAAGGACAGAAGATGTACTTCTCCGGCTATGTGGGCAACCCGGCTACCCAAGTGAATAAATCATGTCCGAATTTCCTTTTCAGTGTGCAAGGTTCCTTGGATGGCGTAGTTTGGGAGGATATTACTTCCTATATGACCGGAGATATCCAGCCATCTAACAAATGGTATCAGATATTCTTCCCTATAGACCAACAGAAAACCTATTATCATTTCCGTGTGCGTGTATACAATATGGCGTCCAGCAATGATGGTAATGACTTTATTATTGACGACATGTGTGTCTTTGCCACCAAGCCTCCTTTGATTGCTTACCAAGCGAATACCACGTGTAAAAATGAGGCGGAGAATGACTCTTTGACGCACGTTGTGCTTCGTGTGGACTATCAAGGATTCAATGATGAAAGTTACAATGGAGGAAATGTAGTTTATACGGTCGAGAAAGTGACCAAGGGTGGCGAGACCAGTTTTATGAATCTGGTTGATGGTTATTATGACGAACATACAGCTCCCGCTATACCTCCTGCTACAATGGATACGGTATATGGCGTAGTTCCAATGCCTGCCCGCACCTACGAACCAACGGATCAAGATTCTGTATTCAATAACTTGGGAGATCTTATTCTGAAGTTTGAACAGACCTTGGCGGCTAAGGAGGCTGGAGGCAGCGGAGAAGTATTCCGCCAGGGATATATCTATGAGAACTTGGATGGTGTTCTTCGTCCGGTAATGTATATTATTCACTCGGCGAAGATGGCATCTGACGATACGTATTATGTCCGCATGGCCGGTTCCTTGAAAGATCTGTTAGGCAGTATTTGCGCTATGACGAGCCAACTGAGGGTTAGAAATAGAATGATTCTGGAATTGAATGGTGAGGAACAAGCAGAAAAAGAAGTGGCCGGTATGTGTGCAAATACAACATATGATGTCAGTCTGCGTGTCAAAGGTTCGCTTCTTTTGGATAACTCCGCACCTATTGATCTCAACGGTTCGTGCGTAAATGACTGGTTGCTCTATGGAGATACTGCTGCGGCAACCAGTGTCACACGTTACGGTTATTCGTATAGCGATATAGTCAAGGTGGTTAAGGATATTCTGCGCTGCGAACCGGATTATGGAACCAATGCAAATCAGTTTGCTCGTAATTTGGCGGCAGTGAGTAGAAATGAGATGGAGCGTATGATGAACAGTCAAAACGTGGACCTTGAAACATCCGATCACCCGTATGATGTACTTTCTCATTTGGTAACCAACGGTTTCCTTACCTTGTATCGCTCTAAGTTGACAGTAACAACCAGTTCGGGCGATTCCATCCAATATGTTATTTTCCCGATAATAGGTACAGGTTCTGATGCGATGCTTAACATGGATGTAGAGGTTTGTCCGACACCTGTCTTTATCAAACTCAAGCCGACAGAGGGAGGTGATGTACCGATGACAATAGGAGGTTTTGTCCGTGAGGAGACAGAGGCTGCTCAACCGGCTGTAGTACTTGCGGATGTCACCACGGCAACTTCGGAGATTGTTATTCCTATTGACTCAATCATGCATAATGTAGCATTGGATACGATTATCTTCCTTTCGACCAATGATCCGGAATTCCTGGAGGGCGTTCATATATTGCGCTTGCAGCCGGATAGAGTATATGATATCAGTTCCGGTAGCGACAACTCCGGTTATTACAAGAATGGAGATGATCTCATCTTAACTCCGTCTTCCTCCAATAACTACCAGATGCGTCCGGGCTATAGTTATACTTTTGGTCTCCGGATGATGACTCGTACTGGTTCATCGACATTACCCGAAAGTGATTGCCAGGTTGGAACGATTCCTTTCGTTGTTTCTGTTGTACCGGACAATGTGCGTTGGGACCCGAAGAACGATGAGAATAATCAATGGAATAATCCGGAGAACTGGATTGGGATAGACGAACAGAACCAACCTCTTCATCAAGATGCGCATTTTGTGCCGTTATCCACAACCAACGTCATTATACCGACGTTGGCAGATGGTTTGCCTTATCCGGAACTGCCGAATCCTGAAAGTATTAGTTCCAAAGACTCGGTAAAGCAAACGGGCTTCCAGTACAACACGTGCGAAGCTATTCGCTTCATGCCGGGATCTGCTATGGGACAACAACAACGATTGGCATACACTAGTGCCATCGTGGATATGAGCATGCCGCAGAATAAGTGGGCACTGCGCTCTGCTCCGGTAACGGGTATGTTAAGTGGAGATATCTTCATGTCCGAGGCAGACCTTAGAGGGTACACTTCGCCTTGGGAAGTGGGTTCTTTCGATATCAACGGTCGTAATTACCAAACAGGCAACGCCTCATTCTGGCTCTCTTTGTACAGTCGCGAGACCATACATAAGGGTAATAATGATAACGTAGAGGACTCAACCCGCACTGCTGATGCCGAGTGGTCCAAAGTAACGAATGTGATGCGATACTCGCTACCGCCTGCACAAGGTTGGGCAGTATATTCACGTACTGCTTCCGGCAATGACGCTGCATTCCGACTGCCGAAGAACGATGATATATATTATTATTACAATGAGAGTGGCGATAAGATTTTTGAACTCTACGAACAAAATCTGCAAGCTCTTCGTAGCACAAATGCAGGTGGTGCAGACAAGGTAGGAAAGTTAGCATTCCATCCGGGCGCTGCTGCAACTTGCAAGGAATATACGCTTACCAACGAAGCGGCATCCACATCTTTCGTCTTTGGTAATCCGACCATGGGTTACATAGACATTTGGGGCTTCATCGCGGATAATAGTGGTTTGGCAGAAGAGATTAGCTATATTAACTCCAGCGGCATTTACACTACTGTAACGAAATCGACAGCAGAAGCTACCACTAATAATCTCAGCAACCAAAGCCGTTATCTACCGCCTATGCACGCGATGGTTGTCACTACGTCATCCGGCACAGAGCTTACTGTGACGCTCAATACAAACCGTATCGTAACCAAAGTGAGCCAAGTGGTTCGTCCTGTTTCTCCGGCTCCGCGTCGCGTCGGCCCTTCAGGACTAAATAAAGGTATTATGACTATTACTGCAATCAATCCAGTATCGTCTCGATGCACCTCACGTTTGTTGCTTGGTCAAGGTTATCATTCCGATGTGTTAAAGGGTGAAGATGCTATGTTAACAACCCTCAATATTGATCATTATACAAACACCTCTACTCCTGCAACACCGTTTAATATCTATGCCTCTGAGAAGGGATATGGCTTGAGTATAGACTTGCGCGACGAGGTAGTTAATGTTCCAATATCTTTCTATATGAGCAATTTGCCTTTCGGACCGGTAACGCAACTCTGGTTCACAGGGGTCAATAATATTGATGGCGAATTGGTATTATATGATGCCCTTACGGATAGTGAACGTCCGATTGTTGATGGTGTTTGTCTGGAGATAGAGACACCTGAGAGTAGTCACCAAGTGCGGTATTATATCCGTCGTCTCGGCTTCATACCGGGCGATTCAACGAATCCGATAGCCACCGATATTACCATCCTTGAGCAAGAAGATAATGCATTGGCTGTTAAGATAATCAAAGACGGTAATGTGCTTATTCTGCGTAACGGAGAAGTATATACCGTATTAGGGCAGAAGATACGGTAAGAAGAAACAAATGCAAAGACGTTTTAAAATATATAAATATTTATTGATTGTATGTCTCCTATTCGTAGACAGCCATATTTATGCATACGATGAGAGTTTACCGTCTGCATCGTGGGGCTATAAGCCGCTATATACCACTTCTCAGAGCAAGCCGAATGTTCGAGGTTATGGTAGCGTAGTCGGTTCCAAGCTTAGCGGAGATAACTACCCTACCTATCGATTCCGTTCCACTTCGCCATACTCTTCAAAAGTAAATAACACATCGTTTGGTATTCCGTTACCACAAGGTCCTTACAAATCAAGTTCGTGGAATTGGGATGAACCTGACGATGATCCAATCGGCGTAGTGCCAGATCCGGCGCCTATAGGCGAACCGGCTATACTGATTGTACTGGCGGCTATTTATCTCATTTGGCTACAGTCAAAGGGCAGAAGAAAACTGCAATAACGCACTAACGTGTAGAAAATTACCAAAACTGCAAAGGTAATTTTGATACGCAAGTATAAAAGAGGATTTTATGGGGTAATCCGGCTATAATGCGGATTTTTGAATTTGCACACCGACAAGGCGATCGTAACGTGCGCCGAAAGGACGCCAATAAACATAAACGGCGTATTCATTTTCGGCTTGCCAATAACTACCATCTACTCGCTGGGTGGTAGTTTTGTATTGTGTACCTTTGCCTGAAAACCAATACTGATAGTCATACCCACCCTGCTTCACCAGCGCCGTGAGCCAATAGACTTTCGCATCCGGGTCGTACTGCATCCTATTTCGCAGGGTCTGTCCATTACTAAAGATGTCTCCGCCGACGTATATACTGCCGTCCAGCCAAGGCTTATCTACCGGCAACGTCCAATGCACCCAGACATATTCTGCCTCCGTGTCGCTATCCTGCGTGCGCTCGGCATTAACCACAAAGCGACCGTCGGAGTCATACTGGTGGATATACTGCCCGCGCGTCAGTTCGTCCGCAAAAAGGATTGCATGATAATCGCCCATCTCATAAACCATGCGATCAATACCTGTGCCTGCATAGAAACAGGAAAAAGCATCAAAATGATGGTACTCGTTACCGCCCTCAAAGATCAGGGCTTTGTTATTCATATAGCGCAGCCGGTTAGGCTCAACAAAGGTAGGTTGCGTGAGCGTGACAGCATTATCCAAGCGGTTATTCTGCGTCACCACTACCCTCACCTCTTTCGGGTCGCGGATATCCAACGCGGTGGTGTTGACATCGACATCTACCTGCTGAAAACGGCCGCTGAGTTCAATATCCGTGTTCGCGCGCACTCGTGTCTCTATCTTCACAAGCGGCTCTACAACACAAAAATCCACCTCCGCCACTTTGTTATCAGGATTACCGTCTTCGTAGATGAAAAGTCGATACTGCCCGCTTTTGGTCAGTTGCATGTCTTCGTTGGGGAACTCGAGCCAATAATGTGTATATTCACGACTGGTATTGAGCGAATGCTCAAAGTTCGTAATATCCCGCGTGGTAAAGCCTTGCAGATACTCGCCGCTGAGCAAGTCACTGTTCAGCATCTGAACGCTATAGGTATAGAAATGCACATCATGGCTCATCTCGTCAAAACTGATGTGCAGAGGTTTATCCTCGCCGAGCAACAAGACGTCCCGTTCCACGCGCAATGTGCGCACGTGCTCATTAAAAACACGCGTGTGTGTCTGCGCAAAAAGAGCCGTACAAACACACCAAAGTACTATGAGAGTACCTATTCGCTTCATTTACGACTGCAAAGGTACAAAAAATGTACCAAAGTACAAAATATTTTATAAAAAATTTGCACAATTCAAAAAAAAGCAGTACCTTTGCACCCGCTTTTGTGAGAAAGCCACGATATTTATTGCCACTTAAAACTAAGTTCTTAGCAATAAATTGCTGGCGATCTTCGCCACTTTGGCTCAGTTGGTAGAGCAACGCATTCGTAATGCGTAGGTCCCCGGTTCGAGTCCGGGAAGTGGCTCAAGAACGGACGATTGACCTTTTGGTTGTCGTCCGTTCTTGGCACTTCCATGCGGACTCAAACCGGGGGTTCTTATCTCTCTTCGTTCGAACGATTATTGTGACAAAGTCACAATTTTCGAGTCCGGGAGAATTGCGAAGCAATAATCGTGCCCCTCCAGGGGCTAAGACGTGGCTCAAATGATAGAAAGATTATTCTAAAAAACGTTTGCGCAGAAGTTGAATGTCGTCAGGCGCAAGGAATAGCTGTTCTTGGAGGTAATTCATCATTCCTCCGAACTCACGGTCGATGAGATCCAGCGTGCGAATAAAATTGGGAGTCGAAACGCCCATAAAAGCCAGGATAACTTCTTTCTCGGGTTCTCCGCCACCTCGGGCATCTATTTCGGCATTCAGTTTAGCCACCAGCTCACGGTAAGCCGTATTGGACAAATCAAAATCAGCGATAATGGCTTCTCTCTCCACGCCCAGCGCAAAGAGCAGGTAAGCCGCCCCCCAGCCCGTTCGGTCTTTTCCCTGGAAACAATGCCAGAGAATACCACCGTCTTCAGGTGCCTCAACGATCAAGCGCAGAAACGCTGCATATTGAAGTTGCGAGTACTCGCTGCGGATGAGCGACGGGTACATATTCGCCGCCATCTTCTGCACCTCGGGATAGAAAGAATAATTGACGATGTGTTTCTCAAGGTCCAGAAATGCCTCTTGCGGAATAGGCTGTTCGGTCAAGCGCTCAGCACTAAGGTCAATAGTCGGCAGCAAATGATGCTCCGCTCCTTCAACCGGTTGGTCCGGCAACGCTTCTGCCTCTCCCAACGACCGGAAATCAAAGATTTTCGCGAGGTTATATTCGGTATGCAAGCGTTTGAGATCTGCCGGCGAGGCATCACAAAGATGGGCAGTACGCAGCAAGCGATGCGCACGAACTTTCTTTCCTCCCGCCCCCACCATTCCGCCCAAATCGCGTGCGTTAACTATGTTGTCGAAAAGAACTTCCATTATTTGAATACCTCATCAATAAGCCGGACAAACTCCTGATAAGCAAAGGTATCCTTGAGTTCGCTGAGCGATGCCGCCAAGCCGCGATAATGCCATTCGTGGGCGGCTTTATCGGAGCAGTGGAAGATTTTCCACAATTCGTCACCTTGCTGCTGATAGTCACGCCAGATAGCCCGCATGTTGCTCAGTTTATCGCCCATCGCTACTATTTTCGCGTCATGCGAAGCAGCAGCGAGACGATCAATAGCCGCCTGTTTGCGCTCGTGCCAACTGTCTTCCTCCGAGACGCCTTCCGTAAACCGGTCGCTCTCCGCAAACACGAGATTGGCAATGCGGTCGCCGAATTCTGCCCGCAGTTGTTCAACGGTCACATCGGTATCCTCGATGGTATCATGCAGCGCCGCGGCCGCCAGCAGTTCCTGGTCCGGTGTGATGGTAGCTACTATCTCCACCGCCTCCATCGGATGAACAATATACGGAAAACCTTTGCCACGCCGCTCGGTGTTATGATGCGCTTGCACGGCAAACACTATTGCGCGGTCCAGCAGATCGGTGTCGAGGTATTTGTTTGCCATGCTTTTAGTCCTTCAATATATTCTCTTTCAATACCGCACGGAACTCCGGCATTGGACGATGCGTACAACTCTCAACGAGCAGAGTCTTTAATCCTGCATAAACACGCACGGTCTTCTCTATTTCTGCCAGATCTGCTTGCGGTCCACAGCCCTCTATCGGGCAATTCGGCGAATGGAAATACTCATCGGCAAACGCATCCCAGAAGCGTGCAGCTGTGGCGTTGGACATGTGATACTGCTCCAATGTCCATGATTCATCATTGAGTTTGCAGCACAGATAAACCATGCCTATGTCGAACATCGGATAGCCGTAACAGAAATCGCCGAGGTCAATAAAATACGCCGTACGTTTGCCGTCTTTTTCCACAAAAATACCGTTACTGAACTGCAGGTCACCATGGATAGCGGTGTCTGTCTCGGGCGCTGCAGCAATGAAGGCACGGAGTTTGGCTTTCTCATCGTCTGTAAAGAAGGGATTTTCTTTCAGCCAGTTGTACTGACGGTCCTTGACGTTCTCAAACTTGGTGGTATCCACATGTATATTGTGCAACTTCAGACAGAGTTGTGCGAACTCACGGGCATATTCCTCGGTGTGCTCGGGATCGTCGCCACAAGCACGAGAATAGGATTTCTTGCCTTCAATACGGCGGAAACGAATGCCTAAGCGCTCTCCGTCCGTTACCAAGTCTCCGGGCTCGGGACTAGGGATGCCGAGGTCATAAACTTTCTTTGCCATCTCCAATTCCGTACGTGCGGACTCGAAATTGCGCAAGTACAGCTTCATCATGATCGACGGGTCGGTCTTATGGTTATAACTGGCGCCGTTGGCTCCTTCGCCCGTGCGCACGTAATCGTTTAAATTTATTTTTATAGGTTCCATAATTATTTCCTTTCTAGGCGGAGGCCGCTCTTCCCGTCTCATCGGGAAGACGCTCCGGGTTCCATATGATTATTTCTTTTTTTGCATAAACGGTAAATTAGATGCCTGCTCAAAGGTCAGTTGTGCGAGTGCGGCGTTCTGACTGCTCTCGCCGTTGACGACGTTGAAGAAGCGCTCGAGTCCCATCGTTCCACCGCCGATATCGAGGATACAAACGATACAGATATTCTGTATTCCGACAGACGAAGAAATGATGTCAAGGTCGGTGGTACCCAACTGGTGTCTTGCCAGCCGATAAGCATCGTCTTCGTATTTGACGATCAGTCTCTTCACATCGCCTAAGGTGTTGCACTGCAGCGCTTTAAGCACGCGCAAATAACGGATAAGCGGCACATCCTGGATCTCCGCCTGGTTGATGGCAGCGATGCGTTTGTTGAGCGCATCGAACGGCCGGGCCTGCAGGAACGAACGGAAAGTATCGCCGTCCAGCAGCACATCGTCCAACTTGCCGTTCTGCACCAATTGTTGCACACGGCGACGGTAGTCGTTGATCTCCGTACGGATGCGGCTGAACTCATCGTCTGCCAACTCGAGCATTCCCGCCAGACGATTCATCTGGCGCAAGTACTCACGCGGGATCTCGACGCCGGTCTTATAGCCGTTGTCATGGTTAATTGCCGCCCACGCATGTTGCAACGTGGTGCGTAACTGCAGTTCAAAGCGGAAGTTGTACCCCGGCAGACGGCAGATATAATGCAGCGAGTTATAGCCGAAACTATCCAACTGATGCAATCTGCGCTTATCTACGGAGTTCTCCCAGTCGACATCGAACAGTTTCTCTGCGATGGCTGCAATACGGTCCACATCGTCGGTGTAGAACGTGATAACACGCGCGCCGAGGACATCCGTTATGTCCTCCAGAGTGGCGTATTTCTGTCCCTTGAGTGCCAGTTTGCCGGCAAGACTGTCTTCAGTCTTCACGCGCGCCTCGATAGCGGTAACGATAAGGCCGTTACGCGCCAAGGCGGAAGTGAGTTTGCTCACCACCTCCTCTTTCATGCGCTCAAAGACCGGAAGGTTTTCCCGGTACTCCTCTAAAATGAGTTCGCTGTGCAAATCCATCATTACTCGATCTCAAACAGACTGATAAAGCCGGTCATTACAAACACCTGACGAATGTCGGCATTGATAGAACGAACCAGCACTTTCGAGCCGTGAGTAGCGGCATCTTTGCGGATAGAGAGGAAGATGCGCAGACCCGAAGAAGAAATGTACTCCAATTTGCTGCAGTCAAGGATGATCTCCTTGTTCTCCGCCTCCATAAGTGGCTTAACGGCCTCGGCTGTAGGGATAGCCGCTGCGGTGTCCAGACGTCCTTCAAAGAACGCGATCAGTTGTTTGCCGTTTTCTTGAATGGTTGTTGTCATAATTTTTTAACGAGCATTAGTATGTTTTTATCATCTTTTCTTTCGTAATGAATATCGTCCATCAGTTGCTTCACGAGATGGATACCGAGCCCTCCGATGGCGCGTTCCTCGGCCGAGAGGGTGATGTCCACTTCCGGTGTAGCGGTCGGGTCAAACGGGATACCGCTGTCGGAAATGGTGAACACCATTCGTTCGCCGTCTTTTGTCAGGCAACGCATGTATTCCACGAACACTTTACCGTCTTTTCTGCCCGGATAAGCGTAGAGCATAACGTTGCTCACAGCCTCTTCCAGCGCAAGGTTAATAGGCATGTTCAGTTCGTCAGGAATGCCCAGTCCGTCAAGCCACTCTGCCAACGTCGGTATCTGTTGAATGTCGTTGCGCATTACGATGGCGGGTATCTGATAACGGATGGCAAGCATCGTCAGGTCGTCGCTCTGCTGCGCACCGTTGACGAACTCTGCCACGCTGTTTTGCATCGCATCAATCATGTCGCGCGGCGGCATGCCGTTCGTACGTTTGAGCGCCTCAAGCATGCGTTCTTCGCCATATAACTCATGTTTCTTGTTCTCCGCCTCGGTCAGACCGTCTGTGTAGAGGAAGAGCGTGTCGCCGTGATTGAGACGCGTGGTCTGCGATTGGAAGACAAAGCCCGGCTCAATACCCAGCGGCAGGTTCGGCAGCACATCAACCATCCTCCGGTCGCCGTTAGCCGTCACCACGGGCGCGTTATGCCCTGCGTTGCAGTATTCCAGTGTTCCGCTCTTCAGGTCAAGCACGCCGAGGAAAAGCGTCACGAACATGAACTGCTCGTTCTGGTCTGCCAAGGCTGTATTCATGTGCCCCATTATCTCCGCTGCCCGCTCCTCATGTGCCGTAACACTACGGAACAGCGAACGCGTCGTAGCCATCAGCAACGAGGCAGGCACACCCTTACCGCTCACGTCACCCACGCAGAAGAACAACTTCTCGTGACGTATGTAGAAATCGTACAAGTCGCCACCGATCTCTTTCGCGGGATCGACAATGCCGTAGATATTCAAATCCAAGCGGTCAAGGAACGGCGGGAACACTTTCGGCAACATTGCGCGTTGTATCGTCTGCGCGATCTCCAACTCACCGCGCATGCGCTCCTGATGGGTGTTGAGCGTGATGATTTTCTGAATATCCCGCGCTGAGTGGAAGAGAATGAAAATCAGCAGTCCCAGACCTACCAGCATCAACAACGAAACGATGGCACCGGTCTTGCGTAGGTCAGCAAACAGCACATCCTCAGGAATGATGATCGATAGTTTCCAACCCGTCGCATCAACCACCTCGTCATATTTTAGATATTTGCGATTGGATTTGGTGTCCGGTCGCGCAACGATGTCCAGCCCCGTGCATGACTGTATCGAATAATAGCTGTCTTCATAAACCTGCAGGTGTTCCGACACTTTGTTTAAGCGCTCGAGCGACAAGTCCACCAGCGCCACTGCCACCACATTATGCGCGCGGTCCTTGACGGGATAAGAAACACTCACCACCATCTTCTTTGCACCCGCGTCGTCATAATAAGGCTCAGACCACCAAGTGCTGTCAATGGATAAGCCGTTCTCATACCACTCCATCGATAAATAGTCATGCTCCTCGCCGCCTATCTGCCGCGTGGTCACACGTTCCTTGATAGTCGGATCGCGACGCCCGGGACGGATCTCACGACTGCTGCAAGGCTCAAACCAATGGCCCTCTTCCGGATAATAGTCGGGAATAAAAGAAATACTTGCGCTTTCCACGTCCTCCAGCGTCTTCAGCAAGATGCGCGTACAAGTGTACATAGCTCGCGGTTGTTCAAGATTTCGCGCCGCCATCGAAGACAACATCTTCACTGCAGCCTCCATCTCCGTCGTCAGCACATTGACCTCCAACTCCGCAGCGCGCAACTCCGTCCGAGCACGTTGCTCAGCCTCGGCTTTGATGGCCGCACGGCTGTAGAAATACTGAACGGCAGCCGTCGTTTCAATGATGATAGCCGCCAACAGTAAGACGCCGAAATCCGACCGGAATCGTAGCGTTCTGCCCCGTTTCTTTTTGTTACGTTTCATGTACGCACACATTTCGGCTGCAAAGATAGTAAAAAATTTTGACATACGCAAATTTTTTCTACTTTTTTGTGCAACAAAGGTTTATTTTTAATGGAAAAATAAAACATAATGCTCTCGATGAAACCTCGATATGCCTCCGAAATGACCTCGTAAGAAATATAGAACACTTAGAGTGCTTTAAAATTATTATTTAAAAATTATATATAGTAAGCGCCTCTAGCCCTGCTTTCTCTACACATAGTGTCTCTCTTTAAATAATAATAATTTTTTAATTTATTAAAAAAGGCAGTTGCGCTTTTTCTTTTGTAATTTTCTTTTGCTTCTTTTCTTTTATCGGTTTTCTTTTTCCTTTTTGCATTTTTTTGTTCAAAAATTTGCATATGTCAAAAATTTGTTGTAAATTTGCACCCGAATTTGATTTAAAGAATCAAAATAGTTGAAAATTGATAATTGAAAATTGATAGTTTATGAAAAAGTTCATCTTATTTACCACAATTATGGCGCTTGCCCTTCCGGTGAACGCTCAGTTCTGGCATCGTTTGGGTTCCGCAGTGGAGAACGCAGCCAAAGATGCAGCCGTTCACCAGGCGGAGCGCGTGACCGAGCGCGCCATCGACTCTGCCGTTGAGGGTGCTGAGAACGAGGCCTACAGTGCTACGGAGGAGGCCATCAACGACTCCAAAAGTAAAAACAAAAAGGACAAAGAAGAGAAAGCTAACACATGGAAATGTCCTAAGTGCGGTCATAAAGGCAACACCGGCAAGTTCTGTACCGAGTGCGGCGCTAAGAAACCCGAGGCTGAAGGTGCTTGGTTCTGCCCGAACTGCGGCGCAAAGAACACCGGTAAGTTCTGTACCGAGTGCGGTACGCCGAAGCCAGGCGCACAGGCAGCACAACCAGCTCATCAACATGACGAGGACGAGGAAGCCGCGCCCGCACAGCAACCCGCTAAACCTAAAGAGAACGCTCGCGCAACTTCGGAATGGAATAAGTTCGACTTTGTTCCAGGCGATGAAGTGATTTTCTATGACCAATTGGATGGCGAGCAACTGGGCGAATTCCCAAGCAAATGGGAATTGCTTGAAGGCGAGGCAGAGATACAGAAAGTGGACGGCGAGAATGTGATTGCCGTTATGAACGGCGCACGAATCATGCCGCTCATGAAGAATACATGGAACTACCTGCCTGATGTCTATACCATCGAGTTCGACTACTATGAGTTCCTAGAGAAAGACGGTGAAGACTATGGTGAAATTATGCTAAAGACCATGCCTGCCGACGATCACGGTTTGCACTGGAGCTTGTGGGAGATTAATTTCCATAATTATATAGGAGAAGCTAACCACTCGTACTGGAAAGATGATAGCAAGGATATTCGCACCACCTTCTCTGACGAGGCAATCACTACGGGTAAAGGCATTAGCAACACGAATCACTTGGACAAGGTAGAAATCAACGCATGGCATCACATTTCCATTTCGGTGAACAAACGCGCTGTGAAAATCTATTATGACGAGACACGCGTGCTGAATGTGCCTAACTACAAGAACCCGAACGGCGGTTATTTCGGTTTCCACTACTGCTACGCAGATACACAATACCCCGCTTACATCAAGAACGTGCGCTTCGCCAAGGGTGCTAAACCGCTCTACGACCGTATGATGACGGATGGTAAGTTCATCACTTACGGTATCACGTTCGACGTAGGCAAAGCAGTCATCAAACCCGAGTCAATGGGAGAGATCAACCGCATCGTCAAACTGATGAATGACAACCCCGAGTTAAAGTTTGAGGTACAAGGCCACACCGACAACACCGGTAATGCCGCTTCCAATCAGACGCTGAGCGAGAAGCGCGCACAGGCCATCGTTGCCAAACTCGTGGAAATGGGCATCAAAGCCGACCGTCTCACCGCCGTAGGTAAGGGTCAGACCAACCCCATCGCAGATAATAGTACGGACGAGGGCCGCGCTAAAAACCGTCGTGTAGAATTTGTAAAACAATAACCCCCAAACACTCATGAAAAAGATTTTACTGGCACTTATGTGCGTTTGCACGTTTACTTCGTGCGCTTTTAACGACATCTTCAAGTACTCCAAAGACATTAACGATGGCACCATCGCTGACTTCGATGAGTACCCCGGTATGAACGTCAACGAGTCGCCGCTGACAGGTATTCCTTTCGCTGCACCTGCGAACTTCGAGATCAACAATGTTATTATGGGTCTCCAAAACCAGAGTAGCGAGGAGGACCAGAACGAGGACCTCAAAGTGACCAAAGACATGTTCGGTAGCGGTCTTTTCGTTATCGTCACCCTAGATATTACAAACCTCTCTTCCTCCAAGCAAACACTCACTCTCCCTTGCGGATTGCTTCTCCAATCGGCTAGTTCCAGCTACCAGAACGGTATTCTCGTCAAGGACGTACTGATCCCGTTCAAGGCCAACGAACGCCGCCATGTAAGTGTGCGTTTCTACTGCCTCAACGCAGCTGCACACGGCTCCGACAGCGAAGCAATCTTCGGACTCGGCTATGTGACCAACATCCCTGCCTTCGAGCCGCTCTTCACCGTCTGCGCAGAGAAAAAACTCAACATCAGCGAGTATAACTCATCGAATATCCTCAGCTACTACTCTGCTTGTACGCTTGTCCAAGAAATCGTTTGGGCGATCACCAAGGGCAAGATCTTCGAGGAGTCGGACATTCGTAAATACCTCAAGCACGTAAAGAAAACAACGGAATGATTTTCAACGGAAAAATACTGGTGGGTAAGGGCGATAATCAGGTCTTCCTTAACCCTCGCATGGCTAACCGCCACGGACTGATCGCCGGCGCTACAGGTACCGGTAAGACCATCACGCTCGAAGTACTCGCAGAAGGCTTCTCGGACATCGGTGTGCCTGTGTTCCTCGCCGACGTCAAAGGCGACATCTCAGGTATGTGCCGCGCCGGACACATGACCGAAGCGCTGCAGAAACGCCTCGCAAAGATCGGTGTGGATAACTTCAGTTTCAAGGCCTTTCCTGTGCGTTTCTGGGATGTTTACGGCGAAGCCGGACACCCTGTTCGCACCACCATCAGTGAGATGGGTCCTACCCTGCTCTCGCGTCTGCTGGACTTGACGGAAGTGCAACAAGGTGTGCTGAATATCGTCTTCCGTATTGCGGACGACAAAGGACTTCTGCTCATCGACCTCAAGGACCTGCGCGCTATGCTGCAGTACTGCTCAATGCACACTAAGGAGTTCATGGCAGACTACGGCACAATGACTTCGCAGTCGCTCGGTACGATCCAACGTGCGCTGCTCGAACTTGAGAACCAAGGCGGCGAACTCTTCTTCGGAGAGCCGAACCTCGATATCTTTGACTGGATTCAGCAGGACCAGTTTGGCAAGGGATTTGTTAACATCCTCAACTGCGTCAAGCTCTTCCAGCACCCGCTGCTCTACTCCACCTTCATCCTCTGGCTCCTCTCTGAGCTCTTCGAGCGTTTGCCCGAAGCAGGTGACCTTGATAAACCAAAGATGGTCTTCTTCTTCGATGAGGCCCACCTCCTCTTTGCCGACGCACCGAAAGTGCTGGTTCAGAAAGTAGAGCAAGTGGTCAAACTGATTCGTTCTAAAGGTGTGGGCGTTTATTTCATCACCCAGTCGCCTTCTGACCTGCCGGCAACGGTACTCGCACAGCTCTCCAACCGCGTGCAACATGCGCTTCGCGCTTACACGCCGCAGGAACTGAAAGCCGTCAAAGCAGCTGCGCAGTCTTTCCGCGCCAACCCTGCTTTCGATACCGAGCAGGCGATTACCGAACTGGGCGTAGGAGAAGCACTCATCTCGTGCCTCGACGACGAAGGAAAACCGACTATCGTAGAGCGCGCCAAAGTGATCTGTCCGCAGAGTAGCATGTCCGCCATCGACGATGAGTCACGCACGCAGATCATCCGTGCCAGCAGTATCTATGGCAAGTACGACCAGGCCATTGACCGTCAGTCGGCTTACGAAGATCTACAGCAGATCAATAGCGCACCGCAGCCGCAGGCACAGCCGCAACAACCGGCTTACACGCCTTGGCAGCCCTCCACGCCTTCTCGTCCGCGCACTACCACGCGACCTGTGCAACCGTCTTACCAGCGCACCTATTCTTCGCCGAGACGTTACTCCCGCTCGTCAACACCGTTTGACTCGATGGCCAACACCATCGGACGGGAAGTGGGACGCTCACTCATCCGCGGACTAATGGGCATTTTGACTGGCAGATAACATGAGCAAGAAAAAGAACCTACCGATCATAGAAAACGTAGAGATCACGGGCGTCGCAGCGGAAGGCAAGGCGCTCGTGCGTCTTAATGACATAGTGACGTTTGTGCCCAACTGCGTGCCAGGGGACATTGTGGACCTGCAGATAACGAAGAAGAAACACAGCTTCATGGAAGCCAAAGTGTTGCGACTCGTGAAACCTTCCCCCACGCGCTGCGAAGCCAAGTGCAAGCATTTCGGCGTCTGCGGAGGGTGCAAATGGCAGATACTGCCCTACGACGAGCAACTCAAATACAAACAGCAGCAAGTCATTGACAACCTCACGCGCATTGGGAAGGTTGAATTGCCGGAGATAAGTCCTATTCTCGGCTCCAAGCATATTTACGAGTACCGCAATAAACTGGAGTTCACCTTTGCGGACCGCAAATGGCTACCGTGGGAGGCCATCGAAGCAGCGGGAGGCCTGGACCAAATAGACACCGCTTACGGTCTTGGTTTTCACATCCCCAACTGCTTTGACAAAGTGCTGGATATTGAGGAATGCCACTTAATGCCCGACATTAACAATCGCATCCGCAATGGCATCCGCGAGTTCGCACGCTCACACGGACTTACATTCTATAATGAGCATGCACACGAAGGACAACTGCGCACGCTCATTCTCCGCAACAACCATAAAGGAGAATTAATGCTCATTGTCTCCTTTGGAGAAAAGGTCAATGATACGTGCTTGGCTTTGCTGGAATGGCTCCACAATGAGTTCCCCGAGATAATTGCCCTGCTCTACGTCGAGAACCTGAAGTTCAACGACACGATCGGCGACCAGGAAGTGAAACTCTATTTCGGTCAAGACCACATCTTTGAGACGATGGAAGGTCTGCAGTTCAAGGTAGGCCCAAAGTCCTTCTATCAGACCAATACCGAACAGGCTTACGAGCTCTACAAAGTAGCAAGAGACTTCGCTGAGCTGAAGGGCAACGAACTCGTTTACGACCTCTATACAGGCACAGGAACGATCGCCAATTTCGTTTCCCGTCAGGCACGACAAGTGATTGGTATTGAGTATGTTCCTGAGGCTATAGAAGACGCGAAAGTAAACTCCGCCATCAACGGCATTGAAAACACCCTTTTCTTTGCCGGAGACATGAAAGACATTCTCAATAACGACTTTGTCTCCCGATACGGCAGACCTGATGTGATCATCACGGATCCGCCGCGAGCAGGCATGCATGAAGACGTGATTAATGTCATTCTTAATGCCGAACCAAAACGCATTGTTTACGTCAGTTGTAATCCCGCCACGCAAGCGCGAGACCTCGCATTGCTCGATACCAAATATCGCGTGACGAAAGTCCAACCCGTGGACATGTTTCCGCACACACAACATGTAGAAAATGTAATACAACTATGCTTACGTTAATCCTCCTTCTGGCTTACTTCGTGTCTTTTACAGACAAGCCGACAAACACCACACCCGCCCTTTCTCCGCGGGCAGTTGAGCAACGCGAAAAATGGAATATTCAGATAGACAATCTTGATTTTCCCGTCAGCACGCTTTACATGGATAGTCTGCTCAAATCGGGTGTCACGAAAATATACCATACCAGCCGTTGGTTCAATGGTGTGACATGCGAAATGACAATAGAAAACGCAGAAAACATCAAGCAATTAGACTTCGTGAAAAACATCGAAATAACGAGAGACGATTCTCCTGCCGGTATTTTTTATGCGAAACGCAAAATGCCCGTAAAGAAAGCAGATGAGAATTGGACGGACGATCAATTGGCATTGTATAACTTATTACCGTTACACGAAGCCGGATTCGAAGGGCAGGACATTCTCATGACCGTTTGTGACGGAGGTTTTTACAAAGCGAACACCTTGGATTGCTTTCGGCAGGAAGATTTGGAACTTGGGCATTTCGATTTCACAGACGACACAGATGATTTCTACGGCATTACGGGCGCGCATGGCACCGAGTGCTTGAGTGTTATCACAGGCATAAAAGATGGCTTTTACGGAGCGGCGGCACGCGCAAAATATTATCTCATGCGCAGCGAAGAAAACGACACCGAAAGCCCAAAAGAAATGGATAACCTTATCGCCGCATTGGAAACTTCCGATTCGCTGGGGGTCAATGTGTTCTCCGTCTCGTTGGGATATGCAATCTTTGACAACAATGACTGGACGCTTCCCAAGAGTGCCCTGGATGGCAAAACAACACGCGTCAGCAGAGCGGCTACCATAGCTGCAAGAAAAGGCATGTTAGTTTGTGCGGCGGCAGGAAACGAAGGAGACAAGAACTGGAAAACAATCTGTGCACCGGCAGATGCCGATAGCATATTGACAGTCGGAGCTGTGAGCAGAGAGGGGGAGATAGGCTCATTCTCCAGTTACGGACCTTCTGCCGATGGTCGCGTCAAGCCCGATGTGTGCGCTGTGGGCGTCAATGCTGCCGTAATCTCTCCAGACGGCTTTTCTATGTTCGCCAACGGAACAAGTTTCGCAACTCCGCTGCTGGCTGGTATGGCAGCCGCTATATGGTCTGCCTTACCCAATGAGAACGCAATGCAGATTCGCGAACGAATCATCCGTTCTGCCGACCGCTACAACAACCCGAGCAAAGACCGTTACGGCTACGGTATTCCTGACGCGTGGAAAGCTTATAAGATGGGCAGCGAAGGGCTTGAAACACAGAACACGGACCGTGCGCACAAGATCTTGCGTGAAGGACAGATACTGATTCTTCGTGGAGGTAAGACATACAACCTTTCCGGACAACTTGTTGAGTGACCTACGGGCACAAAAAAAGGCAGGCTAACCATATCGCACCGCTACAACCTCGTACCCTTGCTACGGTCAAGTCCTGGGGGAGTTCGGAGGGAGCTGGTCGTATAGCACCTGCCTATACCTTGCTTTTCAAAAGCGGGTGCAAAATTACTACAAATTTTTGAATTGTGCAAATAATTTTGTAAAAAAATTGCTCACTGACTTCATTATAGGACGTATTAAGGCAGAATTGCCCTTTGAACCGAACGCAGAGAAAGAAGGTTTATTCATTGCACTCGGCAACTTTTTAGTGTCCCGTGATGAACGCAAAGCATTTATTCTGCGCGGCTACGCAGGAACAGGCAAAACGAGTGTGATGAGTGCCTTGGTGCGGGCTTTGGAAGGACTCAAACAGCCCTGTATTCTGCTCGCTCCGACAGGCCGGGCAGCCAAGGTTCTGAGCCGTTATTCCGGCTTCCCTGCCTACACGATTCATAAAAAGATTTATCGGCAAAACCAATTGGGTGCAGAGGCCTTCTCGCTCAGTGACAACCTCCATAAACAAACACTTTTCATCGTAGATGAGGTCTCGATGTTAAGCGGGCAACGCGATAACGGGACATTCGGTAGCGGTTGTTTGCTCGACGACCTCGTTCGTTATGTCTATAATGGTCAAGGCTGCAGTCTGTTACTCCTCGGCGACGATGCCCAACTCCCGCCTGTAGGTAGCCTAAATAGTCCCGCGCTCGAGGCGGATTTTATGGTCTCCAACTACCAATTGCAAATCACCAATTATCAACTAACCGAGGTTGCCCGCCAAGCCCTCGACAGCGGCATCCTTAGCGAAGCAACGAGGTTGCGCAATATACAGAATACTCCGAGGCTCCCGAGTTCTCAAATCACTTTGACTCCCAACGCCCGCGACATTGTCAAAGTGCCCGGTGAAGAAGTGATCGAGACCTTGGAACGCAGTTGGCGGGAAGTAGGCGCAGAAGAGACACTCATCATTGCCCGCAGCAATAAAATGACCAACCTCTACAACGGCGCTGTGCGAGCACGGGTGCTTTGGAAAGAAGACGACATCTCGAATGGCGACCGGTTGATGGTCACAAAAAACAACTATTTTTGGTCGCAGGAATACAAGGACTTGGAGTTCATCGCCAACGGCGACATGTTTGAGATAGGGCGCCTTTACAACCGCCATGAGATGTACGGCTTTCAGTTCGCCAAAGCAGCCCTCCGTTCAGTAGATTATGACTGGGAAATTGAAGCTCTCATATGGCTTGATACATTGACAACTGACAGTCCTGAAGCCAGCTATGCCCTGCAAAAAGAACTCTTCGCCCGCATTGCAGAAGACTACCCCGAGATTCACAATAAGAAAGAACTCATCAAACGCATCTACGACTCACCGTACTACAATGCTTTACAGGTACGCTTTGCCTACTGCGTGACCTGCCATAAAGCCCAAGGCGGTCAGTGGAAACATGTCTATATTGATTCCGGCTTAAGCGACGAATGGCTTAACGGATTGGAAACAACCGAAAAACGCGAATATCTCCGTTGGCTATACACTGCTCTCACCCGCGCCACAGAGAAAATTTACCTTTTGAGGTAAAAAACTCCCAAAAATTTGCACATATCAATTTTTTTTTGTAATTTTGCGCCCGATTTGTGAATTTTAAGGTGTAACAAACAAAATCTATTGATATGATTTCCTTCAAACCTCTACACGCATTGTTGGCTATTACAGCCGGGTGCTTGTTAATGAGTTGCCACTCCAAAGTGGATTTTGATAACTTGGACACAACGTCCGAAGTCGAGATGGGCGTTGCCCTTCCCGTCGGCACATTACACGCCACGTTGGGCGATTTCTTCGGAGCCGGACAAGTGCCGCAGATTTATGTGGGAGAGGACGGCATCTTCCATTTTATTGACACAGTGCCTATCCCTCAGAAGAGTTACCATAAGATTGATGTAGCTTCTTATATCATCAAGGATAAAGCAACACTGTCCTTCCCTATCAAAGAGAAAATTGGCAAGTCTTCCATCTCGGGCGACGGTACAACAACCACAGAATTAGTCTTTGACGTCGTACTGAATATGGAAGGCATCAACGAAAATCCCTACCAGGAGCGTTTGGATAGTATCTGGGTTTCTGAGGCCAAGTTTATCTCCATTATCAATGTAGCGGACTTCGGGCTCAACTGGTCGGAGGTTAAGCGTGTGCGTCTGGAATTGGGAGAGCAGTTCCGCCGTCCGCAGGGAATGTTGGTAAATATTCCTATTTCCAGCAAAGGTTACGGTCAGGAAATTCCCATTGATGTTGATAATTTCACGTTGTCTCTGTTAAAGAACAACGACCTCTCGCAAGGCAACGTCACAAGCATCAATTGTAAAATACATTTCGACGTTTGTCCGGATAATGGTCATAACATACCCATCACAGACAATAGTAAATTCCTTTATAATCTGCAAGTTAAGGTCATTGATTACGAAGCTATTTGGGGTTGGTTCCAAGCTGGCAACGAAATGCAAGATGCCAACAGGCTGAATATGGATAGTCTTTGGGACGGATGGAAAGATTTCAAAAAACTGAAAGTTCGCTTCACCGAGCCGAGAATTGACGTGAGCCTTTGGCATAAGATTGCAGCTCCCCTGCGTATGTACATTGACTACATCACTGCTATTGACTCTACAGGTAAAGCCACACATGCCACATGGCACGGAGAGGAGCGGACAGACTTCCCGTTACAGAAGATTATTTCGCCTTACTCGAAAAATCTAACCGATAGTATCCTGAATACCAAGGTCTTCTCCTATGATCCGGCAGACGGGCATATTGACCAGTTGTTTGATGTCAAACCGGATTATTTCGACTATAAATTCTACTTGGTAATTGACCAGAACCCACGTACGGACTATCCGTGGAAGCAACACCGCATCACAAAGGATGTTAAAGTCCACGGTTACGCAGTTGTTGATGTACCGTTTAAGGTCAATACGGGCAGTGAACTTGAATACAACTCGATTATTGACAGTGTAGATATCAGCAGTATATCTCTCGACTCATTGTTGGCAGAGGCAGAAATCTTAGATACAGTTAAAGCCAGCGATCTCAAACTCATTTTGGAAGTACAGAACCGCATTCCGTTTGATCTCGAAGGTTGGTTCACGTTTCTCGACAAAGATAGCGTGGATATGAAACTGGAGTTGCTGGAAGGTAACACCGAGAACCATATTAAGTTCCCTGCTCCGAAGATGAATCGCCCTGCAGGACAGAAATACGGATTTGTGGAAGAGCCCTCTGTCACACGCTGTATCATCAATGTGGACAAGAACGATTTCGACCGCCTTGCGGAAGTAAAAGCCATCCGCTTTGACGCGGCTATCACAGGGAACCCACAGCCGTGCGTGTTAGATACGGCAACGGACCTCCGCGTCACGGTAGGTATCTCCGCGCACGTCGATGCCGTGCTTAATTTCGATAATACCAACAATAACAAATAAGGAGGGCTGAGCAATGAGAACAATGCGTAAAACAATTCTTTCTGCCCTGTTAGCCCTCACGGCCATAACGGTCAGCGCACAACAGGTAACGACGCTCTATTTTTTGGAGAACGCTCCGATGCGTCATACCATTAACCCTGCTTTCCAACCGGTCAGCAATGGATTTGTGAACTTCAGTCCGTTAGGCTGGATGTCGATGGACTTCGGTACGAACTTCATGACCTTGCGGGATATCTTCTACGTTGATCCTACCACAGGCAAAACAATCACTATACTCCACCCGAGCATTGACAGGACCAAGTTCCTCCGCCAGATGCGTAGCATGGAACTGATAAACAGTAATCTTACTTTTGGTATCTTCAATTTCGGTTTCCGTATCAAAGATGCCGGCTACCTCACAATCGGTGTCAACGAGCGTATGGAGTTCGGACAAACGACACCGAAGACTTTGTATACGTTCCTGCTCGACGGAGGTATGACTGAATTGGACGGCGGTATCAATACCATCAAGTTCAATGGTTTAGGCCTTGGCGCAACACTCTATACGGAGATTGGAGGAGGTTACAGCCACAAGTTGAACGACGAATGGACGATTGGTGGTAAGTTCAAGTTCCTCTTGGGTTCCGCTAATGGTGGCTTTAACACCAAGAACCTCAAATTGGACGCCAGTACATCTGAGTGGCACTTGTACGGCGACCTTGGATTGGACGTTGCCGGCCCTCTCAATACACAGTATATCGGTCGACAAGTAGAAGGCAAAACGGCTTATGATTTATATAATGATTTCGCCGAAGGAAACTTCCAAACAGACAGTCTGATTGATACCAGCAATATCCCTGCCCTGCTCAAACCCTCCGGTTACGGTTTTGCCATTGACTTCGGTTTTACATGGAAACCTATTGAGCAACTGCAGATTAGTGCCGCTTTGAATGACCTCGGTTTCATCTATTGGACGGGCAGTCGTTTCAATTGTGCTATCGATACCACGTTCGTCGGCGTCGGAGAAATGGAATGGAACGATGAGCGTTATCAGGACGATGAAGGCAATTTCTCTGCAGATATATTGATGGATTCCGTTGTCAACAACCTCAAAGGTCTGTTGAATGGTGTTCAACTCGGACACAAGGGCAAAGGTTATGCTAAAATGGCTTCTGCACGCCTTAACGTAGGGTTGGATGCCAACTTCTGGGACAACCGCGTAGGTATCGGCATCGTGTCTGCAACGCGCCTTTACAACGCCCGTTTATACGAGGAGGTAACTATCGGTGCGGCTTTCAGGCCTTTCAACTGGCTCAGCCTCGCAGTATCCTACTCGCTGATGAATAACGGTAAATATAGTAACATCGGTGCAGGCCTCAGTATTATGCCTTACGACGGTATTAACATGACGCTCGCCATGGATTATATACCGACGAGTTATGCCGCCGTCCCTGCATCCGCAGCCACACTCAAGAACCCTTACGTCATTCCCGATAAGATGAAGATGTTCAATATCGCATTGGGTTTCTCTATCTGTTGGGGTACCAATCGCAAGGATAGTGATAAGGATGGCGTATGGGATAAGATTGATATGTGTCCCGAGACGCCGCGCGGCGTGGAAGTGGATAGCATCGGTTGTCCGTTGGATGAAGACCATGACGGTGTTCCTGATTACCTCGACCACTGTTTGGGTACGCCTGCAGCAGCAATTGGCTTCGTAGATAGCGTAGGTTGTATGCTGGATACCGATGGTGACGGTGTAGAAGACTACCGCGATAGTTGTCCTAAGACACCGGAGGCTGCTTGGGGGAAAGTGGATACTCTCGGATGTCCGCTGGATACCGATGGTGACGGTGTTCCTGATTATATCGATGAGTGCCCGGAGACTCCGGAAGCTGCATGGGGCAAGGTGGACAGCGTAGGTTGTCCGTTAGACTCCGATGATGATAGTGTGCCTGACTACCGCGATGAGTGTCCGAATACGCCGAAAGCGGCCCAAGGATACGTCGATGAAAAGGGCTGTGAACTCGATAACGATGGTGACGGAGTACCCGATTATATGGACGAGTGTCCGGATACGCCAATCGAGGCTATTGGCTTCGTGAACGCAAAGGGTTGTGAGATTGACTCCGACGGTGACGGTGTTCCTGATTACAAAGACGAGTGTCCTTACGTTCCCGGATCGAAAGAGAACAAGGGCTGTCCGGAAGTGAAACGTGAAGTTCGTCTCTTGCTCCAAAAAGCAATGCAAGGTATCGAATTCGAGACCGGTAAGGCAAACATCAAGAAGAAATCCTTCCCGTTGATGGATAAGATTGCTTCCATCTTCATCGAGAATTCCAATTATATCATTGAAGTGCAAGGCCATACGGACAATGTCGGTAAGGCAGACATGAATAAGAAACTCTCCGACAAACGTGCTAACGCAGTGATGGATTACCTTGTTAAGAAGGGTGTGCCTGCTGAGCGTCTGTCTGCTCACGGCTATGGAATGGAAGTACCTATTGCGGACAACAAGACCGCTGCAGGGCGCCAGAAGAACCGCCGCGTAGAATTTAAGATCACGTTTGAAGAGATCCGCGTGGAGAGTATCAATGATCGTGCTAACTAATTTAAAAACATACAATTATGGGACGCGCATTTGAATATCGCAAAGCAACCAAACTGAAAAGATGGGGACATATGTCCCGTACATTTACCAAACTGGGTAAAGAAATCACTATTGCCGCTCGTGAAGGGGGACCGGATCCCGATTCCAACCCTCGTCTCCGCACACTGATCATGCAGTGTAAGAAGGAGAATATGCCAAAGGATAACATCGATCGCGCTATCAAAAAAGCCACCGATAAATCCTCTGAAGGCTATAAGGAGATCAATTATGAAGGATACGGACCACATGGTATCGCTATCTTCATTGAGACCGCTACGGACAACCACATGCGTACTGTAGCCAACATCCGTTCGTACTTCACCAAGTTTGGCGGTACACTTGGCACACAAGGCTCGCTGCAATTCCTCTTTGATCGCAAGGCATGCTTTACAGTAACGATGAAAGAGGGTATTGATCTGGAGGAACTGGAACTCGAACTCATCGATTTCGGCGTTGAAGAACTCGGCGTAGATGAGGAGGAGAACACGATTGTTATCTATTCGGATTTCAACGAGGCTATCAACATGCAGAAATATCTCGAGGACAACGGCTTTGAGATTCAATCCTGCGAGTTCGTTCGTATTCCGAATGATACCAAACAGCTGCCGGAAGACCAGCGTGAGTCAGTACAGAAACTGATTGACAAGATTGAAGAGGACGAAGATGTACAAAATGTCTTCACCAACCTCGCAGATTAATCTGAATGCTGATTTCCGAGTATTACAAATTAAGCGATCGTCAGGCTGAGCAATTCGCTCAGCTTGATGCGCTTTATCGTGATTGGAACAGCAAAATCAACGTTATCTCGCGCAAGGACATTGACAACCTCTACGAGCATCATGTGTTGCACTCGTTAGCCATTGCCAAGCTATTGCCTTTCCAACCGGGAACCACAATTCTCGATGTAGGTACAGGAGGCGGTTTTCCGGGTATTCCGTTAGCTATTATGTTTCCGGAATGTCAGTTCACGCTGATTGATTCTATCGGCAAGAAGATCAAAGTAGCAAGTGAAGTAGCGAAGGCTCTGGGACTGACGAACGTAGTATGCAAACAGGAGCGCGCGGAGGAAGAGAAACAGAAATTTGACTTTGTCGTTTCCCGCGCAGTCATGCCCCTACCCGATTTGGTGAAACTGGTACGTAAGAATGTATCCAACAAGCACCGCAATGCTGTGCCTAACGGTCTTATTGTTCTCAAAGGCGGTGATTTGAAAGCGGAGATAGCTCCATTTAAAGAAGTGGAAGTAACGCCTTGTAGCAATTACTTCCACGGTGAGTGGTTTATCGGAAAACAGGTTATTTACCTGCCTCTTTAGTCGGTTTTCAGTTTAGCAGTCATGAGCGGATATAGTTCATTGTCTATCTCCGTTTCTTTATGCGTCCATATAAGGAACAGTTGCTCTCTCAAAGGATCGTTCTCGCCATAAGTGGCAACCAACGAATCGCGTACTGCCCAATAGCGCTGCCTCATATCGGTCATCTCGGTGATATACGCCGCATAAGCTATCACATCGGCAGAGACAGTCCGATCAAAGGTGACAGGACGGTTGACCAATTCCTGATATTCGCTGCGTTCTTGCGCAATATAGACATCGATTTGCGCTATCATTGCATCGTAGCGTTGCTGCTCGGCATGGCGTTCATGCCAGGCCATATAGAATAGTGCAGCAGCTGCGATGAGCAGAAGAGAGGAAAATATTACGGGCAACATGCGGACGATTCTTTTGCGACGCTGTATAGCACGGCGCAATGCAGCTATGTTGGCGAAGTTTCCTTTGGGAACGAGTGACGGGAAAATGCGCCGCAAGGCCTCTATGTCAGCTTGAGGATCATTCGGTACGGGCGAAAGCGTAGAGTCTAAAGTTGATAGTCCAAAGTCGATCAACTTAACGTTCAAGCCATTACGTGTAATGAGTATGTTGTCAACTTTGAGATCATGGTGGACGAGTTGTAATCCGTGGAGATATTCCAATGCATCAAGAGTTTGGTTAAACACGCGTTTTTGCGCAGCTTTAGAGGGTTTTGTCTGTAACCATTCTCCGAGTGTTACACCGTCTATCCACTCTTGCACGATACACCGCCCTACTCCTTCTATTTCCTCCAGACTATAAGTCGCAGCGATATTGGGGTGAACGAGTTGGATGCCCAATTGGAATTCCTGTTCCTGCTGTAAGCGGTAATCTGTTAAATCAGCGCACTCCGTAGCTAACGCCTTGAGCACATATCGTCGTCCATAGCGCGTGGCGGTATAGACGAAGGTGCGCGAACGTTTTTGCGTAAGAGTAATATCCTGCCATTCGGCGGAAAAATCAGCCGGCACTATGAATGCAGAAGAGGATTCCATTTATATCTTTTTTGCTGTTAACAGGCCATTTTTTGCCCCTGCCACATAAGCAGTTGGCGGTTCATCTCCTCGCACAAGGCGGTCGATGTATAGAGGTTTGTCTATGATGAAACATGCTGCTTCGAATCGGTCCCCCACTTTGAGTTTGGCGTTCTCCGCAGTCATGACAAGGAAATGTGCATCGCCTTCGTAGCGAAAGACACAACGTCTATTCGGCAACCAGGTCACTTCTATTGTATCGCCCACTTGCAGGTCGTCTATATTTAGTCCTTCTCCTGCAAAAGCTTCACTCTCCACGTCTGTCCGCGTAGCAAGGTCGGCCAGATAAGCTTCCCAATCAGCATAGCCGAGGAATTGAGATAAGAGACATAGCGTTGTACGACGCGTAGTATCTGCGCCATCAATGTAACCCCAGAGGCGTTTGAGCGTCGTAGGAGAGATGTTCTCATGCAAACGTTCCCAGATGACGCCGACGAGAAACTCGAAGTCATAAGGGGTACGAATACGGCGTTTCACTTCACGCTCAATATCCATCCGCAGGGTTGTTATTTCGGGTGCGTATTTGTTCATATCGGGTGCAAAGGTACAATATTTTTTTGATATATGCAAGTCCTTTTTGGTTCTTTTAATAAAAAAAGGGAGCGGTATAGGTGGGGAACAGACAAGGAATAAGCAGGTAATACCCTCGGTAATGACTAATAATCATTAAGAATCATTAAGAACAACTAACGCTGAGTTTTCGAACAGAGCGTTCGAAAAAAAAATGCATTGCACTATTTCACTATTGCACTTTGGAGGGAGAAAATGCAATGCAAAAAATGATATGTCAGTATTGTCAGTATTGTCAGTTTGGAGGTTCATTGATCAGTTCACAAGACAGATTGAACAGAGAAATAAAGGAAACTGACAAAACTGACTGTGCAAATTTTTACTATTTATCAATTTTATGCCACTTATGCCGTTTATGCCAGTGCAAAAAAAATAATATGAGTAAAACGAACGCACAGATATGCGTATGTAGAGAAAAAGATAGGTTTTTTTGCAGAATCGGCTCAAAAAAGTAAGTTTTTTGTATTTTTTTGGCTCAAAGTGAGCCGATTATTGAAATATTTTTTGTAATTTTGCACCGATTTTGAAAAATGACTATGGAAACATCTCGTGAAATACTGCATTTTTTGCACTATCATCCTCTCTCTTCACGTGAGGATATTCGTCTTGGTATTAACTTTCAAGGAAGCGATGCAACTCTTAAAAGACTCATTGCTGCTGCAATAGA
>JAGCFX010000063.1 GCA_017649925.1 Paludibacteraceae bacterium
GGTCAAACCGCTGCAATTGTAAAAAGCATTTAGACCAATGCTTGTGACGCTATTGCCAATCTTCACAGAGGTCAAACGGCTGCAACTTCTGAAAGCCTCCTTTCCAATGCTTGTGACGCTGTTTGGAATGGTTATAGAGGTCAAACTGCTGCAATAGTAAAAAGCATTTTGACCAATGCTTGTGACGCTATTGGGAATAGTCACAGAGGTCAAACCTCTGCAACTATAGAAAGCATTATTCCCAATGCTTGTGACGCTATAAGTAGTGCCACTATAAGTCACAGACGCAGGGATATTGGCGGTAGTGATAGTTGTTGACCAATATGGATCTCTGCTATTTTGCGAAGTCACCTCGGCGGTTTTGTCAGTTACGTTGAGATTGTAATACAGGTTGCCAATCTTTGTACTGGCGAACATCGTTCCAATGCCTGCTGCTACAGCGAGCAATAGGGTAATGAGTTTTTGTTTCATAATTATTTGTTGTTATAGTTAGCTATAGGTGAACATATTTTAATGCCATGGGACTCGCGCAATACAAACATCATCTCATTAATAAGGCCACTATAAGCGCGATGATCGAAAAGATTAATTTGGCTTATAATAGACGTGATTTTACTTTTGTTATAATTATAGTACATAGAACGTATGAGTTGATCTATTACCATTATATAAGGTAAATTATTACGGTTCGCAACTAACACTTGACTAACCGGTTGATTATGATCTAACGTCAAGTCATCTACACCCAAAACCAAGTTAATATCGTCGCCTAACCACACACGTTCTGGTCTATTATTACCGCAACATCTAACAATATACACTTCATATATCTTAGATACTGATAATAATGTAGACGGATTAGGAATTGTAGTTGCACCCGTGGTAACAGATGTTAATGTGACCTTACCTTTAAATTCCGCTGGTTTAAACATTTCACTAGACAATTTGCTCAACTGCATTGAGTTAATAGGCCCTTGCGGTGAGATAAGATGGACTTCTGAGATATTACTGAGTGGTACAATCTCTCCATTCAACAATTGAAAATATGTATTCTCTAGGCAAATTTCCAGCCACTCATTCATGGCGCTATTATTGATACCTAATGATTTTTCAAAGGCCGGCAGTAACTGACTATAGAGATTTGGTAGAAAATAGATTTGCCCCAATCTATCTTGCGAACGAAAACGAGATTTGAAAATTGTGTTTAAGGAATTTTTGTACCTAACACCGTTAATAAACAAATGAATAGTCTTCATTATTTTTAAAGTTAACTTTCGCCTACTCTTTATTGGATTTTCGGCATACTCCACTTATATAATTTACTTTCCTAGACCGCTTCGCTATCCTAGATTTCTAGAATTCGAGTTTTTTAGGATATACACAAAAAGCGTGAAGTCCGTTCATTCTTCACGCTAACTGAGGGCTTCGCAATCCCCGAATAAAGTAGAAAAACAACCGAATTCCACGCCCGATATGCTAAACCCACCCCGCCAATAGCAGGGCGTGGCATGTATAACATACCCACGGGACATTCATCTTGCTGTCTGGACTTTATTCTAATGAAATGTTGCGAAGATTTCAGTTAGTCGCAAACAACGTCAATAAACGTCTTTTATTATGTCACCCTATTTAACGTCTTGGGCAGCTGACGCATCGTTTTTTACGCTGTCGATGGCAGCGATAGATTCTATACCCGCAAGCGGTGATAATTAGTCTATTGTGCCTGTGTATAATTGCTCGACAGGAAATATCAAATCCCAATTCTTACCCCAAACAATATTGCCATCCTCTATAGAGAAGCGACTAAACTTGCGGGGGTCAAGATATTTGTTGTATTGCGGATGCGGATGATTGCGAATGAATGCCCCGATATCCACACGGCGAGAAGTGCTGTCGCTAAACAGCAAATCTACCGACAGGTTACCGGCATCTTTCGCTCCTGTTATATACAGCCTGCTCATAGTATGTGATATTTTTCTGCTCGCAAAGATAATAAAAAATTTTGAATTATGCAAATAATTTTGCATATTTGTCTCCGCCGCACAAAGAAAAATAACTTTTGCAACCGAATCAAGCAAAAGCCTGCTCTGCTCGCCGGGCTTTTTTACCTCATGTCAACCGCACTCTGAGCGCAAAACGGTAGTCCTTCAGTACTCCTTCGAGGATGCACAGAGACAATCCTAGACCTTATAAATTTTTGCAACGCCGTATCATTCTCTTTATCAGAAACTTATGTCACATTTTTTGAACGTCAAATTTTCGAGCATTTTTGGTAGGAAACGCGAGAGTGGGACTTCCTATGGGAGTCCCATTGCAGTGACCTGCAATAGATTCTCAGTACCGCGAGTGGGACTTCCTACGGGAGTCCCGTCGCGGCACTCGGGTAAGCAAAAGAATAGACAAAACCGATTGGTCTTGCCTATTCTTTTGCTTACAGTACCGCGAGTGGGACTTGAACCCACACAGCCGTTTCGGGCCAAAGGATTTTCATACAAACCGAAGTTTGCTTGGACTATGTCTTAACCATATCCGTACGGACGTAGGCTGTGGGTATATAGTCTCTACACATTTAGGAATTTCTTCCACTTAGCTCGGCGTTCTTTGCATTTATCAGGCTGCAACATTCACCGAATTAGCCCACTTCTACTTCAGGCGTTTCCGCCTGAGCACTCTTTACCTTGTTTTTTCCTCGATAATTCTTAGTCATGGCGTGGCAGTTAGGGCACAAAATCTTGAGGTTTTCAAGTCTTTGATCATCCCTTATACCATTTACATGATGCAATTCCAGTGCGATAGGTTTACCCATCCACTCGGAGTTACCGCAGCATTCACATCTTCTTGCCTTCACACCCTCTGCAAGCAATCGCTCGCGCAGATGATTGGCATTGATGAATGTCGAATGCTCCACTAATATCTCATGTAACGGTTGCTTGGTCTTAAGCGGACGATATCGCTCGCCTTTGTTCCAAACCTTACCCGTTAAGTGAGATGCATCGAGCCCGAGTTCACGAATCTTCCGCTTGACCATCTCGTAATTACTCCCCGCAACGCGCAAACCTAATTTATCTATTATTTGCGCATACGAAAGAGAACTCTTAACAGCTTCAACAAAATCTTCGTCTGTCCATGTGCGTCTGCTCATATCGTACAGTTGAACTCGTAAAAAACGATTCTTTCAAAGTCCTTCGTGTCTACCGATTCCACCATCGCGGCATCAAAAACGGTGCAAAGATACGACATTTTATTGAAATATGCAAATTTTTGAACAAAAATCGTAAAAAAAAGTACAGACATTTGCAAATATCAGAAATTTTATTTATCTTTGCATGCTAATTGTGCGCGACACGCAACAAACACGAAGAAAAAAACTTAAAAACATACAACCATGCAAAAATCTCCTTTACAGATTGCCAGAGGCAGTTATCAACCGAAGATGCCGGTAGCTCTGTCCGGCAATGTGCGCCTGTCGGAAGGCGCCGCAACGCAGAGTGTAGCTGATCAGGACGAGATCAAGAAGCTCTTCCCGAACACCTACGGCCTGCCGGTTATCACGATGGAGCCGAGCAACGAAGCTCCGAAAGCGCAACCTGCCATCAACGTAGGTGTGATCCTCTCCGGCGGCCAGGCTCCCGGCGGGCATAACGTGATCAGCGGACTGTTTGACGGACTGAAGAAACTCAATCCGGCTAACAAGCTCTACGGTTTCCTTGGTGGTCCTTCGGGCCTGATCGAGGGCAAGTACCAGGAGCTGACGAAAGATATCATCGACGAGTACCGTAACACCGGCGGTTTTGATATCATCGGTTCGGGGCGTACGAAACTCGAAGAGACCTGGCAGTTCGACAACGGTATCGAGGTGTGCAAGAAGCTCGGCATCAAAGCGATTGTGATCATCGGTGGTGACGACTCTAACACCAACGCCTGCGTACTCGCTGAGTACTACCTGCAGAAGAACTGCGGCATTCAGGTTATCGGCTGCCCGAAGACCATCGACGGCGACCTGAAGAACGAAATGATCGAAACCTCGTTTGGTTTCGACACCGCCTGCAAGGTTTACAGCGAGCTGATCGGCAACATCCAGCGCGACGCCAACTCCGCAAAGAAATACTGGCACTTCATCCGTCTGATGGGCCGCAGCGCCAGCCATATCGCCCTGGAGTGCGCACTCCAATCGCAGCCGAACATCTGTCTCATCTCAGAGGAGGTTGAAGCCAAGAACATGACGCTGAACGATATCGTTGAGCAGATAGTAGAAGTAATCGTTGACCGCGCCAACGCCGGTCTGAACTTCGGTACGGTACTGATCCCCGAAGGTCTGATAGAGTTCATCCCCGCTATGCGTATCCTGATCCAGGAGCTGAACGACATGCTTGCTCAGAACGAGGAGTTTGCATCGCTCGAGGGCGACGACGCCAAGCGCGAGTACGTCAAGTCGATGCTGTCGCCTGCTTCGTGCGAGCTCTATCGTTCGCTGCCTAAGGGCATAGCCCGTCAGTTGACACTCGACCGCGATCCTCACGGCAACGTAATGGTCAGCCAGATCGAGACCGAGAAGCTACTCATCGAGATGGTAGGCAAGCGTCTCGCCCAACTCAAGGCAGCAGGTACGTACAAAGGCAAATTCTCGGCCCTGAACCACTTCTTCGGTTACGAAGGCCGCTGCGCTATACCTTCGAACTTCGACGCCGACTATTGCTACTCGATCGGTATAACCGCTACGCTCCTGATCGCTGCCGGCAAAACCGGATACATGTCGCTCGTGCGTAACCTGACGAAGCCCGCTGCCGAGTGGATAGCAGGCGGTGTGCCCATCACAATGATGATGAACATGGAGAAACGTAACGGTAAGATGAAACCTGTTATCCAGAAAGCTCTGGTAGACCTCAATGGTGCACCGTACAAGTTCTTCGCTGCTCATCGCGCCGAGTGGGCTGACGCTAACACCAGTTACATCTACCCGGGACCAATCCAATATTATGGCCCGACGGAGGTTTGCGACCAGCCGACCCACACGCTGATGCTCGAGCAGGCAGGGAAATGATTGCCCTGCGGGTTATTGACAATCGATAATTGATAA
>JAGCFX010000064.1 GCA_017649925.1 Paludibacteraceae bacterium
CGTTCCATTCAGCACCAGGAACCATCCCGCAATGTCCAGCAAGGCCAGACCTACTACCGTCAGACCCATCACGGCGCCGCTCCGGAATGCGACCTGCAATCCTGCGTTCAGGCTCTTACGCGCCGCGTTGGCGGTTCGGGCAGAAGCATAGGTCGCTGTCTTCATGCCGAAGAAACCCGCCAGACCGGAGAAGAAACCGCCGGTCAGAAAGGCGAACCATACAATCCCGTTCTGTAATTTAAAATAAGCCATTACCGCAAAGATAAGGGCTAACACAACGAATACAATCGTTACTACTTTGTACTGCTGTTTCAGGTATGCCATGGCGCCTTTGCGCACGTGCGATGCGATCTTGGCCATCAACTCTGTGCCTTCTTCCTTGCCCAGCATAGAGCGGTAGAAATAATAGGCAAAAGCCAATGCCAGCACCGATGCACCCAATACGACATACATCAAGACTGTTAAATCTGTCATAGAATTTGTGTTTTTATTAGTATTAGTTTTATTGCTCGTCTGCAATTTTGCGGCGCAAAATTACTATTTTTTTCGCACATATGCAAATTTATTTTTATAAAAAAACATCAACAAAAAGTATATATACTATGTATATATAGTAAAAGCGCAAAAAGTGCAAAAAACGGCAAGTATCTTATAGGTATCCTATAGGTATGCTATAGGTATCCTATGGTAAGGGCTGCTAACCACCCGCTAAATAGCATTTCCGAGTATTTTCTTTTCCCAAGTTTTTTCCCAAGTTTTTTTGGTGTAAAAATTTGCGTATATGGAGAATTTTTTGTAATTTTGCAGCGCAAAATTGAATGTGAGAAGGCTGATAAACATATGGTTGATGCTGTTCATAACGCTACCCTTGTTAGCGGAGCATGTGTTTGAGGCGGGCGTGCATGGCGGCGTAGCAGGATGGAATGCTCAGAGTAATTATGTATCTCCGCGTGTAGGATTTCACGGCGGAGCGCAGATCTATTATACCTATTTCTCTCCGCGCATAATAGGCTTCCGAACGGTCGCGACGTTTGATTTTCATCAGCCGGGGTTCGGGAAACTGAATTATGAGGACACCTACTCTACTATTGATGTGGAGAACGAGCAGATGGAGATCTCATACAACATTGGTTCGCTGCGCGAAACGCATTCTACTTGGTCGGTCGGCATACCGCTGCAACTGGCTTTTGCAAAGAAACGTTTTGCGTTCTATATTGGTCCAAAAGCAGTTTTTCCGCTTGCTGCCACATGGAAACAGAAAGCGGACAATGCAGCTCTATCCGTTTATTATCCGGCGTATGACAATAGAATTTACGAGTCTTATCCGCTTGCTTGTTCTCGCGATTTTAGTATGACCAACAGCGGGAAGATGAAGGTAGAAAAAGTACAATGGTGGCTGTCTCTAGAGTTCAGTTACGCGATTCTTATCAACAGCTGGGCGCGTAACTATCGTTCATATATCATGGTGGGCGCTTATTTCGATTATTGTTTCAGCAAGTTGACACCCGCTACCAGTGAAACAGAGAGCCTGATCATGCTGACGGATACAAGGGACTGTTTTCCTTTGCAAAGAGTGCTGACACCTGTTTGGGAGGCTAATCGTCAGGGGCGTAAATTAGTGAAAGACGCATCGCTTTTCGATGTAGGGATCAAGATTTCCTATGCCATCGCACCATTCAAACCGCATAAGTCGGCTTATACAACTTGTCACTGCTTTGATGAGTAAATGAGGAAAATAGCCTTCATATTATGTTTTCTGTGGACCGTGCTGCCTATTGTAGCGCAAGAAGAAGATGTGCCCATTTCTGCCGGAACGGATTTTTATTTCACTGTTTTTGACCACAGTCCGGAGCACCAGCAGACCATATTTTTGCAGATTCAGGCCTGTAAACTCACCCGAATGACCATTCAAGTGGGTAATAAACCCGTGCAGTATATGAATGACGAGTTTGGCGTTTGTCTAGGGCAAGTTATCCAAGCCGATCCTTTAGAAGTCGTTCACGTCCAAACGACAGCGCCCTGTTATGTGTCAGCTATGGTAGTAGGTAGCACATGCAGTGCGGAGACCGCCATTATGCCTAAGCACCAGTTAGGATGCTCCTATATGCTGCAAGGCATGCCCGGCTCCTTGATTGAACTTAATGGTGTTCCTACGCAGACGTATTCGCAATTCAGTATAATCGGAACTTCGAACAACACATCGATGACCATTCAATCTCCGGTAAACTTGAAATGCGTGACGACCAATCAGACCATCGCGGCAGGCAGTAAGAAGCGGTTTTTGCTCGATGACGGACAAGTACTTTTGTTTCAACCTGTAAATTACACGCAAGACATCACAGGTGTACAAGTGCACTCAAACCAACCTGTTGCTGTTTTTCAGGGTAATAATTTGACACGCATTTATCCCGGCGAGAACTGGTCAGACTATACGTGGGAACAAGCACGTCCAATTACCAATTGGGGAACGGAATTTATTGTTCCGAAAAGTGCCTTATTACAGTTCAATATTCCCAAAATTACTGCGCTACAGGATAACACGGATGTCTATTGTTGGGTAAACGGCACTAAAATGTTCATTAAAACACTCAATGCCGGAGAATCATATGCCCGAACTTTTGACACCGGCACATCGGGTACATTAGACGCTGTGCATATTCAAACGACCAAGCCGGCTTGCTGCTATCTCTATTTTACCGGCAGCGCACGGAATAATGGTGTCGGCGATCCTGCGATGGTGGAAATTGTGCCGATGGATAGACCATCCACCGACACGCGATGGGTTATGACGCATCCGGCAAGCAATGCACCATATAAAATACGCCTATTGGTAACAATGCGAGCGGACAATGTTGAGAATGTGCTGATCAATAATTATCCGGCAAGTGCATACGACCTTACCAGCGTTACAACGGAGGAGTACATCACTTATGAGATGGCATACAGTGCCGTGCAAACAATGCGGATTCAGGCTTTGCAAGGCGGGTTTAGCGCCTATACATTGCATATAGGTAAAACAGCGGAAGCCTCTGCCATGAACGTGGCGCTACCGGAAATTCCAAGTCCGCCGGAATTGTGCACAAACGGACAGTTGATATACCATCGCAATTCAATAGGTTCATACTCTTTGTTTAGTGAGACGCTAGACGGTTTCTGTGCTGGCTCTAATTTATCTTTCTCTGCACTCGTTGCTTTCATACCGTATGAGACAGTAAGATTAGCACTGATAGACCCTACTTCCGATACGGAATTAACACATTATGAATGGCATTTCAGCGAGGATGAATCGGAGACTATATCGTACAATGGGAAGAAATGGTACAAAGTTGGAATAAACTACACGGTTCCAGAAGAACAGAGCGATGTCACATTCCGTATCGAAAATGGTTACAATGCTTTTATTGATAGTTTGGAGGTGAGACTGTGTGTGCCTCCTGTGACGATTATTGCACCGGACACGGTTTGTATAGATACGAAGAATACGTTCATTGCTGACTTTGAGAACGATGGTTCGCTGTCGGAACCTTTACAATATCAGTGGTATTTCTCCGCGGATAGTATTACTTGGACACCTATAAATGACGGCAATAAACGTGAACTCAAACTCAAAGCTAAGCCGAAACATACAGGATGGTATAAAGTGGCCGTAGCAGGTAGCGGCAATATCGGAAATGCAATGTGCCGTGCAGAGAGCGAACCATTCAAATTCTTTGTCATTGAAGACTGTCCTCCGATTCTCTGTCCGGACGGAATTCTGCTGTTCAGAGAAGACTTTGGAGGAAACGATCCAAATGAGCCTCGTGTTAGTCAGACTCCTGTGGCAGGCATGACTTACAACCAACTGTTGGACGATTATTTCGGTATTATGCGGGGAGGTAGTTACTTAGTAACTAAAATGGGGTATTGCAACGGAGATACGTCCGTCACCAATCCCTATCGCGGTTCACAATGGCATCTACAAGACGACCATACTTACCCAGGAGACTATACACGCGGTTACTTTATGGAAGTGGATGGAAAAGGCGACAATGCCGCCTTCTACAGCACCACCATCAATGGTCTATGCGCAGGTTCGGACCTATCTTTCGTCGCGTATGTGGCGAACGTGGTTAGATGGAATGAATATACAGGCAGACCGGATTATTTTGCTTATCCGCGTCTGCTGTTCCGCCTGACAGATCCTACAACGAATGCAGAATTAGGAGTCTACGACACAGGCGAAATTCCTTTTGACTCCACATTCATGAATGACTATTCATGCTGGCAGTATTCTTCTAAATGGCATCAGGTCGGTATGAACTTCACCGTGCCGGAAGGTCTCAGTAGTGTCCAACTGACTATCTATAACAACTCACGAGGCACTACCGGTAATGACTTCGCCATTGATGATATCGAAGTGCGTCTTTGCATGGAGCCGATTAGTATCAGTAGTGTTAATCCTGCATGCCGCAAGAAATCGCATACGTTCTATGGTGCTTATGAAAACTGGGGCACGTTGGAGAGTCCGGAGTATATGTGGACTTACTCTGCTGACAGTTTGACTTGGATAGAATTACAACGAGGGGCGAACAAGAATTACACTATTCCGATCGTGCATCGATCGCACGAAGGATGGTACAAAGTAACGGTAGCTAATGCCGGCAATCTGGACATGGTTAATTGCCGTTCCGAGAGTGAATCGTTCAAACTCGAGACCAAGTATTGTAACACCGCCGTGGATCAATATGTAGACACAACGGCCTGCGACACGCTGCTCTATTACGATCTGACCTGGCGAGGACATGTGTGGCCGGATGCAGGAACGGTAGTAGATACATTGAGGGATATCGATATCGACGACAGTGTGTATGTACACAAGACATTGCAAACCAAGATCTGTTGTCCTGATATACGGACCTTACGAGTGGACTCCGCTGTTTGCGACACCTTGCTGCCTTTCCTATGGTTCTATCAAGACACGATGCTGCTTTTCAGCGACATCGGCGAGCAGGAGGTAGAATATCCCCACTGGCGGTGGGAGAACTGTATCGGCGAAGTGCATACCCTGGCGCTGGATACCTTCCATTGCGAGCGACTCTATCTGCTGATTCATAATAAATATAACTGGCAGTTGGTATGTAATAATGTGGAATTGGCACGTATCTTCCCGGAGTTGCATCCGCTTGAGTTCCAATGGTTTAAGGATTCAGTTGCCATAGAG
>JAGCFX010000065.1 GCA_017649925.1 Paludibacteraceae bacterium
CTTCCTGATTACCGTAGAGGCCTTCCGCCAACTCAATCTCGCCCCATTCACCGGCGGCATTCTTGCGCGTGCTGTAGAGTTGGAACAACTGCTGGCCCGTCACGTTACTCGGACGTTTGAGGTTCTTCTGGCCTTTCTGCTTCTCCTGCCGGTTGGAAGAGAACATCAGCGCGTCGGTCTGATCACCGATGAACATCGGCGCAAAATTGCTGGTGCGTTTCTGATTGAACTCTTTGGCTTCCTGCATTTTGTACCGCGTTCCCTCTTTCTTCCATTCGTCTATCTTGGTGCAGGCGTACTTGCCCGCCAAGGCCACATAGTCGTCCGGGTGCGCCTCTAAGTAGGAATCGTAACTCTTGATGGCATCTTTGTATTTGCCCTGGTACTGCAAGGCCTGACCGGAGTGCAGGAATACCGTCGAGTCCTGCAGCTGGTACTTGCATCGGAGCGCAATCTGGTAGCTGTTCTCGGCACGCGGGTTATTGATCAAGCGGTAACTCTCGCCATGTTTGTACGCCACATAGCCCTTCTGCTGACGGTCTTTCTTCGTACTCAGACGGCCGTAACACGACTTGTACAGATCCGCCGCCGTGTAGTACTCGCCGATGGCGAATTTCTTGTCCGCCCGCTTCACCCGCTGCTGAACAGAACAGCCGCTCAGCGTCAGCAACGCTGTTAATATGAAAATGATTTGCTTTTTCATTGTTTAGTTGACTAGTGGACTAGTGGACTAGTTGACTAGTTGACTAGTTAATTCAACTCATGCACCACGAGCCCGCTCCGCAGTTTGGGCTCGAACCAGGTGGTCTTGGGAGGCATGATGTTTCCGCTGTCGGCTATGTCGATGATCTGTTGCATGGTCACAGGGTAGAGTGCCAATGCCATCTTCATCTCGCCGCTGTCCACGCGCCGTTTCAATTCTCCGAGTCCGCGGATGCCGCCTACGAAGTCTATTCGTTTGTCGGTGCGCAGGTCCTTGATGCCCAATATCTTGTCGAGGATGAGCCTGCTGGAGATGGTCACGTCTAATACGCCTATCGGGTCATGGTCGTCGTACCGTCCCTCTTTGGCCGTCAGCGAGTACCACTTCCCGCCCAAGTACAGGCTGAAATTATGCAGCGCTTTGGGCTTAACCGCGGAAAAATCTCCCTCTCTTGAGGAGAGGGTCGGGGAGAGGTTCTCTACCTCGAAGTCCTCTTCGAGAGCCTTCAGGAACTCTTCCTCGCTCAGCCCGTTCAGGTCTTTCACCACGCGGTTGTAGTCGATGATGTTGAGTTGGTTATCCGGGAAACAAACTGCGAGGAAGTAATCGCTCTCCCGTAACCCGTCACCCGTAACCGGTAACCCCTTACGTTCGGCTCCGACACCTGCGGCGGCGGCAGAGCGGTGGTGTCCGTCCGCGATGTACATGGCCGGTATCTCAGCAAAGATAGCCGTTATCTTCTCTATCGTCGCTTGGTCGTTGATTACCCAGAATGTATGCCGGAAGCCTTCCGGTGCTGCCACAAAATCGTACTCCGGAGTCTGCTTCGTCACTTCCGCTACGATAGCGTCCAGGTCGTCCCTATGCGGGTAGGCAAAGAACACCGGCTCCATGTTGGCGTTCAGCACGCGCACATGCTTCATCCGGTCTTCCTCTTTGTCCTTGCGCGTCAGCTCGTGTTTCTTAATGCGGCCTTCCAGGTAGTCATCTACCCAAGCTCCGACCACCAAACCATACTGCGTCTTTAAGGTTCCCGGCAACTTTCTACTATCAACTTTCGAACTTCTCTCAACTCTCAACTCTCCACTCTCAACTATACTTTGCGCATACACATAGTATTTCTCCTCTTGGTCCTGCACCAGCCAGCCTTGTGCCTTGAATTTCTCGAACTGCTCTTTGGCCGCGGCATACACACGCGGGTCGTGCTCATCGGTACCCGGAGCAAAATTGATCTCCGGCTTGATGATATGGTACAGCGATTTCTCGTTGCCCGCCGCCTCATTGCGTGCCTCTTCCGAGTTCAGCACGTCGTAAGGCCTGCTGCTCACCTGTTCGACCAACTCCCTCGGTGGCCGTATTCCCCGAAATGGTTTAATCTTCATAAAATCATAAATGATTTTGTAATTTTCGTAATCTTCGTTCTTTTCGTAATTTACGCAAACTACGCAAACTACGCCAACTACGCCTTCTTTTCGGAAGAAGGCTGCCCGCCCATACTGCACGTTCCGTTGAACTGAGCACCGGGTTCGACGATCAGGGTCTTGGTCATCACGTCGCCGTGAATCTTGCCGTTCGCGCGGAGTGACAACTGCTGATGGCAGGTTATCTTGCCGTCCATCAGACCAAGAATCTCTGCATTGGCGCAGATGACCGTTCCTTTGACGCGACCTGCCTCGCCGATCACCACCTTACCGGTACAATTCAACTCTCCCTCAATCAGACCGTCGATACGGAAATCGCTGTCTGCCGTGATGTTACCTACAATCTTACTGCCTGCGGTCAATGCATTGAACATCAATCCGCCTTGTTGTTTCTCGTTTGCCATAGTCTTTATATTTTTTATTATTATACAATGTTTTACGCGTTGCGCACACACGCACACACTAAAAAGCGTGCAAAGATACAACAAATTTTGCATATATGCAAGCGTTCGGGCATTTTTTTGCCAAATAAAATGAAATTTTATCTATTTAGTGCGGATAGATAGCGTCTATGCTTGCATATGATGGTATCTGTACGGATTAAATAGGAAAGCCGTCAGGCTTGGCAAAAATGCCCGCCTGTGTATATATCCCGCACAATGCGACTGGATCTTCGGCGGATTCCTTGTTTGCCGCCGCAAATAAGGGCGTGCCGAATGTACGACAAATATTTTTTTTGCAGATTATTTGCTGTTAATACTCGTTTTTGCGTTTGGGGTTCATCGGAAACCAGCCTTTGCGGACACGCTCGCGCTGTTTGAAGACCTCGCCGATACCCCATAAAGACGAGAAAGCAAAGATCCCCAAGAAGATGGAGATATATGTATTTTCCACAAACAACGAGCCGCCTGCCGCCAATAGACCAACGATGA
>JAGCFX010000066.1 GCA_017649925.1 Paludibacteraceae bacterium
GCTCTACCAACTGAGCTATGGCACCGTTGCTTTTTTGAAAAGCGGGTGCAAAAGTACTGCTTTTTTTTGATATGACCAAATTTTTTTGCTTTTTTTTTGCAAAAACTTGCATTTTCGGTCAAAAAAGTGTATCTTTGCACACTATTTTGAAGAAAAATGACATTAAAAGTGATTGCATACGCCCATAACGGGCATACGGATAAGTTTGGCATTCCGCGGCAGAGCAGAGAGGAAAGTCCGATACTGACTCGTATTGTTTTTGAGCCGGAGTTTCGTGTTGCTGAAGCGCTTCGCGGAATTGAACATTTCTCGCACCTTTGGCTGCTTTGGGGTTTTAGCGAGCTGAGCTCGCTGACCGCTAACGCTGAAAGACCGCAGGATAAGCCTGCTGTAGGACTTTCGTGGAGTCCGACAGTTCGTCCGCCGAGATTAGGCGGAAACAAACGGATGGGAGTGTTTGCGACGCGTTCGCCATTTCGGCCTAATCCAATAGGATTAAGTAGTGTGCGGTTGGTAAAAGTGCAAAGAAAGAAAGTGCAGGGCGCGAAGAGTTCTCTGGAATTGATTGTGAGCGGAGCAGATCTATTGGACGGAACGCCGATATATGACATCAAACCTTATTTGAGTTTCTCCGATAGCCACGAAGATGCGCAAAACGGTTTTGCGGAAGATACGAAAAATAGAACATTGGAGGTGGATTGGAATGGTCTCGAAGTTGCTTCGATACCCGCTCGACATTGGACTGATGCTATAAGGAGGGAAATATCATACATTTTGAGTCAAGATCCTCGTCCCGGTTATCAAGATGATCCGGAACGGGAATACAAGATGGATTATGGCGGTTGGCGTATAATTTTTGTTGTGGAAGGTGCAAGAGTTATCGTTAAAAAAGTTGAAAAAGTGTGAAAAAACGCACTTTTTTTCCGAAAAATGACGCGCGCGCTTGCATATGTGCAAAAAAAGCAGTATATTTGCAGCCGGTTTGTGAAAAAATCATGATAGCCATGAAAAAAATAATTCTTACTTTACTCGCGATTTTCTTTCTCGCGCCCATGCTGCGCGCGAAAAATATCGGCGTTCCCGCGGAGTGCGAGGACGTGATGCTTCAAGCTTTTTACTGGGACAGTTATGACAGCAACAAGAGTTCCACGAAGTACGGTCGTACGAAATGGATTGACCTTCTGAAGGATACTGCTGCAATTAACGCCAATTTCGATTTGGTTTGGCTGCCGCCAAGTGCCAAAGCCGGAAGTGACGGTGTGGGTTATAACCACAAGAAATTGAGCAATCAGGACAGTTCGTGGGGAACAAAAGCCAAATTGAATGAACTGATTGCCGCTTTGCATGCCGGAAATACGAAAGTGCTGGCTGATATTGTGATTAACCACCGTGCGAACAAGAGCAACTGGTGCGATTTTGAAGAAGATGTGTTTGGTGAGGGTTATGGTTCGTTCCAGCTGACCGAGGCGCATATCTGCAGCGATGATGAGTGTTTCACTACGTCTACTTCTTCCTGTTACGGCAGTTCTACGCACGGAGCAAAGGATACGGGCTCTAAGTTCGACGGTCTGCGCGACTTGGATCATACGAGTGAGTATGTGCAGAATTGGGCAAAGACTTATATGCGTTGGATGCTGGATTCGATGAAATACGATGGTTTCCGTCATGACATGACGCTGGGTTTCCACGGTCAGTATCTGGGAATGTACAACGAGGCGTCGAAGCCATATCTGTCCGTTTCGGAACTATGGGAAAGTATCACTCGTCAGAAGCAACACTTGCAGGAAACGGATTCCAACACGATGATTTTCGACTTCCAGCAGAAGTACGAGTTGCACAAAGCCATTGTGAACGGCAGTTACAGTAAGTTGATGAAGAATACGAATTCTTTCCGCGGGCAAGGATTGGAGAGGTATGCTGTGACGTTTGTTGACAATCATGATACATTCGAGCGTGACGGTTATGGCGACAATCAGTTCGGCGGACAATATTGCGATTTGAATAGTGCGGCAAAGAAAGCGCAGATTGTGCAGGCTTATGCGTATATTCTGATGATGCCGGGTGTGCCGTGTGTGTTCTGGCCGCATTGGTATAAATATAAAGACGAGATCAACCAGTTGATTAAGCTTCGCAAGTTGGCGGGAATTCATTCGGAGAGTGCGGTAAGCGACGAGAGTTATGTACAGGGTGCATATCAGGGAACGATACAGGGCAAGAAGCACAAAGTGATTCTGCGATTGGGCAAAAACCGCGATATGACAGCGCCTGCGGGTTACGGATGCTGCGCAAATGGCGACCATTACAGCGTGTATGTGGAAGGCGTTGAGGCGCTTGGCGAAATTGAAGGACAGCCGTTGAAGGGCGAGAAGTTTATGCGCGACGGCCGTTTGTATATCCGCTGCGGCGAGAGAATATATGACGCCCAAGGGCGATTGATAAACGAATTTTAGTTTCAAAATACTATGAAAAAGATATTTGTTCTTTGTCTTTCTGTGATTGTCAGTGCCGGTCTATGGGCGGCCAATTACGGAATTCTGGTAAACGGACAGACGTATTATGCCGGTGAACATACCGGTCAATTTGAAGGTTTTGAACAGTACTTAGTTCATGTTCCCGTAACCTCAGGGGATTATCTCCAACTATGCGACCCATGGAATGATGCCAAATGGGCGGTAAAATTGAATTCCTATTCAGTAAGCGGGTTTACGTATGATAAGGATAATAATCGTTATACTGTCAGCGTGACGGGCTGCTATGATTTTTACATCAAATTAAAGTGGGAAGCCGATGAATTGTATATTGGCGGAGGTTCAAATTGCGGAACCGGAGAGGATTATGCTACAATGTATAAGGGGTCTGTTCCTCCGCGTTGCGAGGCTGTGCTGATGCAGGCTTTTTACAACGAATCATATGATCCAGCCTCTCCGGGCGTGGATACATATGGGGATACGAAATGGAATACCTTGGCCTCGCAAGCTACGGAACTCGGCAAGTATTTCGATTATATTTGGTTGCCACCTTCTGCAATGGGCGACGGAGCCGGTTATCATCCAAAACAATATAGTAATCAAAATTCCAATTGGGGTACTCGCGAACAATTGGATGCATTGATTAGTGCACTGCATAATGCCGGTGCGAAAGTGGTGGCGGATGTAGTGATCAACCACTGCGCGAACAAAAGCACGTGGTGTGATTTCTATGAAATGGATTTTGGGACCTACGGTAAGTTCTACCCGGACGCAAGTTATATCTGCAAGAATGACGAGGTGAATTTTGATGACAACGCAGGAACTTGCAAAGGAAAAGCTACTGGTCCGGATGACGATGGCGATAACTGGAGTGGTGCGCGCGACTGGTCACATAGTAACGTGGCTGTGCAAAATATGTTCAAGGCTTATGTGAAATGGTTACGCAATGTGATGCATTATGATGGTTTTCGTTATGACAAAGGTGACGGATTCAATAACTGGCATCACAATAACTATAACTGGAATGCTCAGCCTGAGATAGCTTTCATGGAGAGTTATAATAGCACTTCTACTATTTGGAGCGAGATTGAGGCTGCGGAATATAATCTTATGGCTTTGGATTTTGACACTAAGTGGAGTGTGTTCAATTCATTCGCAGGTTGGAATTATAGTCAAGGTCGTGGAAGCGGTTTGTTAGGTCAAGGCAAGTCTAAATATGCAGTAGAGTTTATTGATAGTCATGACTGGTTCTTGCGTCCTGACAATGAAAACGAGTTTGGTGGTCGCGGTAACTCAATGACCGATGCATTAAAATGTCGTCTGCTGCAAGCAAATGCATTCCTGTTGAGTATGCCCGGTGTGCCTTGTGTCTTCTATCCTCACTGGCATAAATATAAGGAGTTCATCAAGTTGATGATCGAGGCACGTAAGTTTGCAGGGGTTCATAGCGAGAGTTCCGTGACGGATGAATATGCGGAGGAAGGCGGCTATCAGGCTACGATTCATGGTAAATACGGATATTTGATTTTAATGCTTGGGAACAAGACATCTCATGGAGATGTGGATTGGTTAAAAGATTATAAATTGATGGCCAGTTATTACGAAACCAATGACTGTGGTATGGGGAAGAACGCGAGCTATGAGATTTGGGTGAATAGGACAGCGCCGATACCGACGGGAGTGGAGCAGCCTACCTCCGACTCCTCCCTGAGGGGAAGAGGGGAAAAGTTCGTGCAAGACGGGCAGTTGTATATCCGCTTGGGTGACCAAGTATTTGATGCGACAGGTAAACTGATTCAAAAATAACATACTAAAAATTTTAATACAATGAAAAAAGGATTAATTATTTTATTTGCGATGCTGTGCGCGACATGGACGTTCGCGCAAAACTACGGCATCTTGGTAAATGGGAAGACGTATTACCAGGCTTCGTATGAAGGTCCTGATCCTTATGGTGGAGGATATGAGCAGTATTTGTCTCATGTGCAGGTCAAGAGCGGTGATTACTGTCAGTTGTATGATGCGGAGAACAAAGCCGCTTGGGCTGTTGACTTGGATGGTGCATCATCTGAAGGATTTACACGTAATAACGACCGTTACAACATCACGGCAACGGGTTGTTATGACTTCTACATCAAGTTGAAATGGGAGGCTGACGCTTTGTATGTTGGTAAGGGTTCCAACTGCGGTTCTGGTGTAGATGTGGATAAGATAGACACCGGAGGCGGTGGCGGCGGTGGTGATGGCACTCAATACTCTACTGCAGCGCCAGCGAAATGTGCGGACGTAATGCTTCAGGCTTTCTATTGGGACAGTTATGAAGATAAGGGCTATGGTCGTACCAAATGGATGGATTGGAATAATGGTGCCAATAACACCAGTGCTGAGGAAATCGGCAAGTGGTTTGATTTGGTTTGGTTACCGCCTATGTCCAGATCGAGTGGAGGTACGGGTTATCACCCGTTGATTTATAGTAGTTTGGATAGTCAGTGGGGTTCCAAAACCACGTTACAAACATTAATCAGCACATTGCATCAGAACGGTGCGAGAGTGGTAGCAGACATCGTGATTAACCATGCGGCTAACAAGAGCGGCTGGTGCGATTTCAATACCTATAATTTTGGTTCGTACGGTACGTTTACCCCGGATGCCTCGTGGATTTGCAACACGGATGAGGTAAACTATGACAGCAGTGCAGGTTCTTGCAAGGGTAAGGCAACAGGTGCGGCAGATGATGGTTATGGCGACGAGGCCAATTACGGAGCAGCACGCGATTGGGATCACAATAGTGCCAAAGTACGTGACATGTTCAAAGCGTATCTGAAATGGCTGCGCAATGATGTGGGAGTAGATGGTTTCCGTTACGATTACTGCAAAGGATTCCACAATAGTCACATCAATGATTATAACAAGGCAGCCGGTGCTTATTTCTCCGTAATGGAGTATTGGGATGGTAATGTGAACACGCTTCAAGACCGTTTGAATGATGCCGGTTGGAACACTTTGACGTTTGACTTTGCCACCAAGTACACGGCATTCAATGACGGTATTGCGGCTAATAACTATTGGAAACTGAAGGGCGCAGGTCTGCCAGGAGCAGGTAAAGCGCGTTACGCTTGTACGTTCCTTGATAGCCATGACTCTTTCCAGCGCGATGACAATGAGTTCTGCGGAAAGAATAACTCAATGAAATATCCGGGTAAGATTCAGCAATGCTATGCATACTTGCTGTCTATGCCGGGAATCCCGTGTGTATTCTATCCGCACTGGGTAAAATTCAAAGATCAAATTAAAGCGATGATCAACGCCCGCTACAAAGCAGGTGTACATAGCGAGAGTGCCGTAAGTGACGAGGCTGGTGACGGTTTCTATAAAGCAACCATTACCGGTACAAACGGTGAGATCCGCGTACTGATTGGTCCGAACTCCGGTTATGGCTCTACTCCTTCCGGCTTTACGAAGGCTGTAACAGGCGAGAACTATGGCGTTTACTATAAGATGAATAGTAATCGCGGCGATAAAGACCAGAACCGCAAGCCGCAAGGCATAGAAGATGTGACCGTTAACACGGAGAAACCGCTTGGCGAGAAGTTTATGCGCGACGGCCGTTTGTATATCCGCTGCGGTGAGCAAGTATTTGATATGATGGGCAACCGAATTAAGTAATTTACCAATAAAAACAACAAATTAAATTTTAGTATTATGAAAAAATTATTTACATTTGCATTGGGGCTAGTAGCTAGTCTTGCAATGATGGCAGAACCTTTCTCTGTTCGAGTAAATGGAACAACTGATTACCCTGCAACGAACACCGGAGAGAAAGATTATCAGGATCGTGTACAATATGCAGCACTTGGTGTGACACTTCAGGTAGGCGATAAATTGACTTGCTATGACGGAGGAAGCGGGTCCGCGTGGAACATCGGTGTGATAGATCAATATGGTGCTTATCAGAACTTTTCAACGGGTAGCGATGCATTAACATGTAATGTAGCCGGCACCTATAACATCTACATTAAAATGAAATATCAAGACGATATGTGGTACATTGAGGAAGCTAACGGCGGCGGAGGCCAAGGTGGTGGCCAAGGTGGTGGCGGCGGCCAAGGCGGTCAAGGTGGCGGCGAAGGCAATCCGCGTTACTACTATAAAGGTTTTATTGACGACTCTGACGTTGAGCCAAGCGAGAGCACGTTGTTTAATAGTGGCATTGCGAACATCAGCTTCACTGCAGCGGCTTATCTTTTCGTTATCTATCAGGTAGATGGACAGCCAGGAGTTCAGTACATGACAGCTCAATATGTTGATGGTCCGACTCATGCAACATTGACCAAAACCGGTAGTGAGAAATGGAAATGTCCGGCAGGAGCTACCAAACTATATTTGTATGACAACGAAGACGGTACGCTGGAGATCTCGAGCGAGCAAATGTCAGGTAAGACTTTGGTAACCGGTGGTGGTAATCAAGCTATTGATAACACCGCAGTTAAGGAGGAAGCTCGCAAGGTGATTGTTGACGGAGAACTGCGTATTATTCGCGGAGATAAGGTATTTGACGCTACAGGTCGTCAGTTGTAATAACCAGCAGGCTCGCGTGTGTGCGAGCGTGCATAGACACATATAATAGTATGCGCAAGACTATTTTAAGTTTGTTGACGTTGTTCGCCATCTGTGTGCAAGCGCAGGTGACGACTTCTCCAGCAATCATCGAGTCGGATTATACCGGCAAGATTATCATTACTTTTGACCCCGCGAAAGGTAACGGAGATATGGTAGGTGCTACTCAATGTTACGCCCATACGGGCTATTGCACGGCTACCGAAGACTGGAAAGGTGTGGTAGGCGGTTCGTGGCGTTCGACTAGCGCTCCGCAGTTAACCAAAGTAGGCGACAAATGGCAACTGGAAATCAACAACATGTTCGATTTCTATAAGATTCCTTCGGGTACAGAGGTAACGGCTTTAGCGTTTGTGTTCCACGATGGCCCCGGCGGAAGCAAGGAAGGTAAGACCGCTTCTGGCGGCGATATCTTTATCTTTATGGGTGAGGATAACTCGGATGCAGATATTTGGGATGCTGTTGCAGGTCTGACACCGACAACGAAAGCTCGTCCTTCGGGCGTTGACCAAGGTATCTACTATGGTTCGGACGGTACATCTGTGACACTGTGTACCTATGCAGCAAGTAAGACGGAAGCAGCCAAACGCGTATTCCTTATCGGTGATATGACCAATTGGAAACTGGATGCAGAGCACCAACTCTTCAAGGACGGAAACTATTTCTGGATTACTTTGACGGGTTTGGAACCACAAAAAGAGTATCGTTTCCAGTATGCAATAGAGCGTGCTGACGGCGTGAAGAAACAAATCTCGGATCTGTTCTCAGAGAAAGTGATTCACCCGGATGACAAGTATGAACCGAAGGCTGTTGACCCGACGTTGATTGACTATCCAAAGCGTGGTGCTGATGGCGGTTATGTGACCGTTATCCAGACACAGAAACCCGCTTATCCATGGTCTGATGCAACGCTGAACTTCAAGCGACCGGATAAGAACAACCTCGTTATCTATGAGTTGTGGGTGTACGACTACACGGCAGCTCGTTGGATAGAAGGTGTACGCCAGCGTCTTGATTATTTGGCGCAGTTAGGTGTGAACGCCATCGAGTTGATGCCTATCTGTGAGTTCGACGGCAACTATAACTGGGGATATTCTCCGAACCACTATTTTGCACCGGATAGGGCTTATGGCTCGGAAACGAAAATCAAACAGTTTATCGACGAGTGCCATCAACACAACATTGCGGTTATTCTGGACATGGTATTCAATCATGCCACGGGTTTGAATCCGATGAATAAACTCTATCCGTATGGTACAGACTTAGCGAGCAACCCATGGTTTAACGTTACCGCTCCGCACGAAGACAATGTGTATGAGGACTGGAATCATGATTTTGAACCGGCACAGAAGATGTTCAAACGGGCTATCCAATACTGGCTTAAGGAGTATAAAGTGGATGGTTTCCGCTTTGACTTGAGTCATGGATTCTGCGGTACAACAAAGAACTCCGTTACGCATATCAAGGACTATTACACCAACGGTCTGAAGGCAGTAGCTCCCGATGCATATATGATTTGCGAGCACTGGGGAAGTCAGATGGGTAGTGAGCGTCCGCAACTTATCAACGAAGGTATGCTCTGCTGGCAGAATACGAACAATGCATACATGCAGACCGCGATGGGTTGGTTAAAGGATGGCGACAGTTTTGTAGATGCCAATAAAGATGGCTATGTGTCTTACTGCGAGAGTCATGACGAGGAGCGTATGCAATGGAAATGTAAGATGTACGGCAACGGTGCTATCAAAACGGACTTGGCTACGCGTATTGCGCGTGTGCCGGAGAACGTGGCATTGAACGTGTTGCTGAACGGCTCACATATGATCTGGCAATTTGAGGAGATCGGTTATGACTATTCCATCAACTGCGATGTAGATCATCCGAATGCAGGCGACAAGAGCGGTGATGACAAATACCGTTGTAACAAGAAGCCTCGTCCTGAAGGCGTAGGTTATTTCAAGGACGCTGACCGCGTGGCGGCTTACACGAAATGTGCGCAAGCCATTCAGTTGCGTACGAGGATCATGCCGGAGGTGTTTGCCGGCAATCCAACCGCGCAGGCTATTGGCGGAGGTGCGAAAGTGCGTTACGTACAATGGGGAAGCGATGCGTACATCGTTGCTAATTTCGATCCTGCTGAGGCACAGACCGTAACTTTGCCTTCCGGTACATGGTATGATTACTATGCCGGTGGAACGAGTGCGAGTGGAAACATCACATTGCAAGCAGGCGAACTGAAGATCTTCACGGGTAAGCAAGTAACGCTGCCGACAATCAACAAAGATCTTGAGAGTCTGCTGCCGATAGAGAATGTACAAAGTGACGATGTCCAGAAAGCACAGAAGATTCTGCGCGACGGGCAAGTACTTATTCTCCGTGGCGATAAGATGTACACGATAACCGGAATGGAGGTAAGATAGTGTATATAGCTATCGCAGGAAATATCGGAGCAGGCAAGACAACGCTGACGAAAATGTTAGCGAGGTATTACGGATGGGAGCCACGCTTTGAGAGCGTGAGCTTCAATCCGTATTTGGAGGATTATTACGGCGATATCAAACGCTGGGCATTCTGCCTTGAGACCTATTTTCTCAAGGAGCGATTCAAGGACATGCTGGCTGTTCAGAAGTCCACGCACACTATCGTTCAGGACCGCAGTATATTTGAGGGCGTTTATGTGTTCGTGCGCAATAATTACGAACGCGGTGACCTTAGCGATCGTGATTATACGACGTTCATGGAACTATTCGACCTGATGAAATCGCAGATGAAGATGCCGGACATGATGATATACTTGCGCAAATCAGTGCCGGCTCTCATTGCGCAGATCCAGAAGCGCGGACGGGACTATGAACAGACGATGCAAATCGACTATCTGAAAGACTTGAACGAGAAATATGAGGACTTTATCTTCCATAAATATGAAGGCAGAGTGCTGGTGATTGAGTCTGACGGAATGGATTTCGAGAATAATCCCGCGGACTTCCGAACGGTTATAAACAAAGTGGATGCCGAGCTGTTCGGACTCTTCAGCGAAAATAATTGGAACAAATAATAAAATAACTATTTAATATGCACATAGCAGTAGCAGGAAATATCGGTTGTGGCAAAACCACGCTGACGAACATGTTAGCCAAACATTATGGCTGGGAACCGCGTTTTGAGAGTGTGGAATATAACCCCTATCTCTCGGATTTCTATGCCGATATGGCACGTTGGTCATTTAATCTGCAAGTCTATTTTCTGAACAAGCGTTTCAAAGACGTGGTAGAGATAGGCAAACAGGACAAGTATATTATTCAAGACCGCACTATATATGAGGACGCGCGTATTTTTGCGCCCAACCTGCATGAGCAGGGTTTCATGAGCGATCGCGATTTTGAGAACTACCGTGACTTGTTTGACCTGATGATGTCGCTGGTTAAGATGCCTGATTTGCTGATTTATGTGCGTGCATCTATTCCTACGCTCGTGGCGCAAATCCAGAAGCGTGGTCGTGCTTATGAATCCAGTATGCGTATTGATTATCTGCAGGGCTTGAACGATAAGTATGAGAATTGGATTAAGGACTACAAGGGCAAGTTGCTGATTGTTGAGGGCGATAAGATTAAGTTCGGCAATAATCCAGAAGATTTCCGATGGATTACTGACCGCATCGATGCGGAATTGTTCGGTCTCTTCCCGTTTGAAACGAAAGAGCAGACCGGCAAAGAGATTAAATAACGGAGAAAAACGCAACATTGTACTCTCGATGAAAGTGCGATAAAGGTCCGATGATGGTTCGTAAGAAATTTGGAACATTGGGGAGCATAAAGAATGGAGTATAAGTACTTGAATAAGATTGATTCGCCGGCGGATTTGAAGGCATTGAAAATTGAGGAGTTGCCGGCGGTGTGTGCGGAATTGCGGGATTTTATTATCGAGGCGCTGAGCAAGAACCCCGGTCATTTGGCTTCGTCGCTGGGCGCGATAGAATTGACCGTGGCGTTGCATTATGTATTCGATACACCGAACGATAAATTGGTTTGGGACGTGGGGCATCAGGCTTATGCGCATAAGATACTGACGGGCAGACGTGACCGATTCCATACGAACCGTCAGTTCAAGGGTTTGAGTCCGTTTACGAATCCTGCAGAAAGCGAGTACGATGCGTTTATCGCAGGGCATGCGAGCAATAGTATATCTGCGGCATTGGGCCTTGATATTGCTAATGTGCGAAGTACAGAGGGCAATGTACAGAGGAATGTTGTTGCAATCATCGGGGACGGCGCAATGACGGGCGGGTTGGCGTTCGAGGGATTGAATAACACCTCAATGGACAAGAACAATCTCTTGATTGTATTGAACGACAATCATATGGCCATCGATCCGTTGAAAGGCGGAATTACGCAGTATTTGGTGGATCTCACAACGAGTGCGGCGTATAACAAATGGCGTTGGAAACTATATCAGTTGGCGGCTAAGTTACACCTTGTAGATGAGCGTAAAAGGCAGGCTATTCTGCGAAGGAACAACAACCTGAAGGCGATGTTCAGTAAGCAGCCGAACAACATTTTTACGGGTTTGAATATCCGTTATTTCGGTCCGACGGATGGTCATGACGTGGCTGGTTTGGTACGTATATTGAGTGAGATAAAGAACCACCGCGGTCCGAAAGTGCTGCATATCATTACTAAAAAAGGCAAAGGCTATGGTCCTGCAGAGAACGACCAAACGGTATGGCATGCGCCGGGAGAGTTTGACGTGGAGTCGGGAGTAAGGAATCAAGATTCAGGACAAAATGCCACTCCTTTATGGCAGGAAGTGTTTGGTGAGACGCTATTGGGGTTGGCGAAGAAAAACAAGAAGATAGTGGGTATCACCCCTGCGATGCCGAGCGGTTGCAGTATGAGTATCATGCAGAAAGAGTTACCTGACCGCGTGTTTGACGTGGGAATTGCCGAGGGGCATGCCGTAACGTTTAGTGCGGGTTTGGCGAAAGCAGGCATGTTGCCGTACTGCAATATTTACTCTACGTTCTTGCAGCGTGCGTACGATAATATTGTGCATGATGTGGCGTTGCAAAACCTGCATGTAGTGCTATGTATTGATCGCGCGGGGATAGTAGGCAATGACGGTGCTACACATCACGGGTTGCTGGATTTGGCCTATTTGCGTCCAATTCCGAACATGCAGATTTGCGCTCCGCGGACAGCAGAGGACTTGCGGGAAGCGATGAAGTTAGCTGAGAACATGGAAGGACCTGTGGCGATACGGTATCCGAGAGGAAGGACTCCTTTGGATAATGGCCAACAGGCAGAAGTCAAATATGGCAAGGGTGTAAAGTTAAGGGACGGAAAAGATTTTGCGGTGCTCACTATCGGTTCTATAGGCAATCCGATGGCAGAAGCGATTGAGGCTTCCAAACGTGATGTAGCGCATTATGATATGCGATGGCTGAAACCGTTAGACGAAGATATTCTGCATGAGGTTGGAAAGAAGTTCAAGACCATTGTGACAGCAGAGGACGGCTTGATAGCCGGAGGCTTAGGCAGTGCGGTGCTGGAATGGATGGCAGATCACGGCTACACACCTCGGGTGATACGCCTCGGAGTGAACGACCAGTTTGTAGAACACGGCTCTACGAAAGAGCTCTATCATATGCTTAAATTAGACAAAGAAGGACTATGCGAATCGTTATTGCAGGTGCCGGTGAAGTAGGCACGCACTTGGCAAAATTGCTGAGTCGCGAAGATATGGAGATAAGCCTCTTGGACGAATATCAAGAACGTTTAGGCGATTTGAGTGCCAACTATGATATCTTGACCAAGGTGGGGAACCCGACGTCAATTCATGACTTGCAGGATATTGGTGTGAAGGACTGCGATTTGTTCATCTCCGTTACCCCTCATGAGACCGAAAACATGACGGCATGTCTGATAGCCAACGCGTTGGGTGCCAAGCGTACTTTGGCCCGTATTGACAACTATGAGTACTTGCTGCCTGCCAATAAGAAATTCTTTGAGAACATGGGTTTGAACCACCTCATTTATCCGGAGGTGTTGGCGGCTAACGAGATAGAAGAGAGTCTGCGTACCAACTGGATGCGGTATCACTTGCATCTGGGACAGGGCGCCTTGGAGTTATGCGTCATCAAGGTGCGCGAGGGCGCAAAGATACTGGGTAAGACCTTCGCTTCGGGTGTCTATAATCACGGCAAATATCGTATCGTCGCCATCAAACGTGAGCAAGAGACAATTATTCCGCGCGGCGGTGACACGGTGCTCGTCGGCGATATGGTGTATTGCGTGTGCCCGAAAGAGAATATGGAATACATGCGCGAGGAACTCGGTAAGTCAAAGCGTGAGATAAAGAACGTCATCTTCTTTGGCGGCAACCGTATCACGCGTAAAACCATCACTGAACTGACGGGTGAGATGAATATCAAAGTGATAGAGAAAGACCGTGAGTTATGCAATATCCTTAGTGAGAAAGTGCCTAACGCGCTTATCATCAACGATGACGGCACGGACATGGATGTGTTGAAAGAGGAGGGGATTCAGGATGCGGACGCTTTTGTTGCCGTGACGGATAGCAGTGAAGCCAATATCTTCGCCTGCCTTGCCGCCAAGCGTTTCGGTGTGCGTAAGACCATCGCCGAGGTGGAGAATCTGGATTATATCCCGATGGCGGAAGGCTTGGATATAGGAACGGTGCTCAACAAGAAAACCATTGCCGCGTCGTATATCTATCAGATGCTGTTGGATGCATCTGTTCGCGGCGTTCATAATCTTACGAGTGCGGATGCAGAAATCGTGGAGTTCTATGCGAAAGAGGACAGTTTGATCACGAAACGCAAAGTGCGCGAGTTGGACCTGCCGGAAGAGGCGAACATAGGCGGTATCGTCCGCGCGAACGAAGGTGTGCTGGTCAACGGAGACACGCAGATTATCTCCGGAGACCTGGTTGTCGTCTTCTGTAAAAGCAATGTGATACGTAACTTAGAGCGTTTCTTCAAATGACACGAACATTCAACTGGCAGTTGGTTTTCAAGACCATGGGCGTATTGACTACACTGGAGGCGCTATTCATGTTAGTGCCTACGTTCATGGCATGGTGGTACCACGAAGCCGATTTCGGAGCATGGATTGTATCGAGCGCCGTTACGTGGTTGAGCAGCTGGTGGATGTTGTTAGCCGGCCGCAAAGCGGAGAAACGCGTAGGCGAGCGAGAAGGATATGTGATTGTAGCGACCGTGTGGATCGTCTATTCGCTGTTCGGTATGTTACCGTTCTGGTTGAGCGGCGCGTTGCCGGACATCACGAATGCCTGGTTTGAGACGATGGCCGGCTTTACGACGACCGGCGCTACCGTCATTCGGGACGTGACCGCTATGACCCATTCGATACTCCTCTGGCGCGCCTTGATGCAATGGCTCGGAGGTATGGGTATTATCGTCCTATCTGTCGCTATCCTGCCTATGTTCGGCCTCGGCGGCATGCAGCTCTATAGTGCCGAAGTGACGGGTGTCAGTTACGAAAAACTCAGTCCCCGTATCGCCGACACCGCCAAACATATGTGGATCACCTATATCGGTCTGACGATCGCTCAAACAGCATTGATGCACCTCGAGGGAATGGAGTTCTTCGATTCGCTTTGCCATTCGATGAGTACGATCTCCACCGGCGGTTTCTCTACGCGGAACGACAGTATGATCGGCGACAACGCCGCTATCCAATGGACCACAGCGGCCTTCATGTTCCTCTCCGGTTTCAATTTCACGCAATTGATTTATCTCTTCCGCGGTAAACCGCAGCGTATTTTCCGCGATGAGGAGTCACGGTGGTACGCCATCGCGGTAGGAATAGCTACGTTATTCCTCTCTTTAGGTCTTTTCATCCATTACGGTATAGAGCACGACGTCAGCAGGATCGTAGAGTTGGAGAATTTCTTCGCTACGGTAGAGCGTGCGCTGCGCAAAGGATTCTTCATGACCTGCTCGGCTATGACCAGTACCGGTTTTGCCGCCAGCGACTATATGACGTGGCCGAAACTACTGTGGGTGTTTGTTTTCTTCCTGATGTTCACCGGAGCTTCGTCGGGTTCTACGGCGGGAGGTATCAAATGGGTGCGCATCGCTATCTTTGCCAAGTCGGCGGTAGCGGAACTCAAACGTCGTATTCATCCAAACGCCGTTATTCCGGTTCGCTTCAACGGGCGCACGCTGCGCGAGCAGACAACAAGTAATATCATGGCATTTATGTTCTTCTATATCGCAATCATCGTAGTGGCAGTTCTTGTTTTTTGCGCTTCGGGCGTAGCATTCGACGAGGCAATCGGTACTGCAGTCTCTGCTATTGGCAATGTGGGAGTTTCGATTGGCCAGTTTGGTCCATCGGGTACCTATGCCGATTATCCGATAGTAGCCAAATGGACGGCTACGTTGGTCATGCTCATTGGGCGTTTGGAAATTTTTACGGTTCTTTTGTTGTTCAGTAGAGCTCTTTGGAAAAAATAAAATGAGACCCTACAAGGTATTATGGTTTATAGCCTGTGTGATGGCTTGTTTGGCTGCACTGTGTGTGGTGTTGCCCGGGCGCGTTGCGTGGGGTAATGAAGAACTGCGTTGGCCGACTTTGGCGGAAGTGTTTGAGACGCAAGAGTCTGGACTCAAGAGTCCGGAAACGTTTGTTTCGCTTGATACGATTGCTCCGGTAGACACTGTGGATATACAGGACACCGTTGCTACCAAATTCCCCAAACCTGTTATTCCTAAACTAACGGTTGATTCGACTACCGACAGCCGTGCTTATCTATCCGCCTTCTATGCTTCGTTAGCGGAGAGCGGTTCGCGTGTAGTGCGCGTGTTGCATTATGGAGACAGTCAAATCGAGGAAGACCGTATGACGATGGAGATTCGCGAACAACTGCAGCGTCGTTACGGCGGGAAAGGTGTAGGATTAATGCCGTTGGCACAGACGATTCGTGCGCTGACGGTGGACCAGGAATTGCGTATGAACGGCCGTCATGTGAGTCCGCAACAGGGTCCGCGCAGGTATCTGGTGTATGGCCTCAAAGGGGTGCAACGTGCCGATGGACTGTATGGTGCTATGGGACAAATGGCGGTGATGAACGACAGTCTCGTGCGAGGCAGCGAAGATATTACTGCTATCTGTACACCTAAGGACGGACGACCGCGGTACACAAAATGGAAGGTATTTGCAGACACGTCAGTGCATTATACTTTTGCAGGCGACACGGTGCATCTCACAGGCCGCGGAAATGTATACGGTCTCTCGCAGCAAAGTGAGACAGGCGTTATCGTAGATAACATTCCTATGCGCGGGTGCTTGGGGTTAGTGTTCACAAAAATGAATGAGGCGCAGTTACGGCGCTTCTACAGCGAGCAAAACGTCAAACTCATCATCATGCAGTTCGGCGGTAATGCTATTCCTTCCAATGAGAACCCGGGCACCATTGTAGGAATCGTAAAAGGGCTTAGGGAACAAGTTCAGTTTATCAAACGCTGTGCACCGGAGGCCTCGATATTGTTTGTAGGGCCGAGCGATATGATGCGGCAGACGGAGGGTGAATGGGAGACCTATCCGCTTGTGCCGTATATGGATAAACTGCTGCGGAAGATGGCAATAGAGGAAGAGATTGCGTATTTCAGTCTGTTCCGATGGATGGGAGGAGTCGGTAGTATGAAACACTGGCAGGAGATAGGCTTGGCGGGTGCTGACGGCGTGCATTTCTATCGTGGCGGTGCGCGTAAAGCCGGTAATGCCGTGGCTGAATGGATTTTGGAGGGCGTAGAATGAGTTTCTGGGAGCACATATTGGCTTTTAATGAAGACTCACCGCTGCTCTTCACACAGTTCTATTTCTGGGCATTCTTCGCACTCGTCTATGCGCTTTTTGCTTTGATAATGAGTGCCCGCCCGTTAGGAGCCGGCCGCCAAAAGTTACACATGCGCAATGTGTATCTGCTCTTCGTCAGTTGGTTCTTTTATTATAAGACCAGCGGACTCTTTTTGCTGATACTGGCGTTCGTGACACTGAGCGATTGGCTGATTGCAGGGAGAATAAAATCACAAATTATACATCACAAACCACAAATAGCCAAAGTCTTATTGGCGCTTTCGGTGACCATAGATCTCGGATTGTTGGCTTATTTCAAGTACGCATATTTCTTTACGAACATGATCAACGACCTGTTCGGTACGGGTTTCCGCGTGTTCGATATCTTTGCGTATGTGGGTAATGGTTTTGCGCAAGCGGGGCGTTTTTCGGTGGATACCATCATACTGCCGGTAGGTATCTCGTTCTATATTTTTCAGGTCATTTCTTACACAGCGGATGTGTTCAGAGGAAGGATTCAACCGGTCAAGAATATCTTGGACTTCGGCTTCTATGTGTCGTTCTTTCCACAACTTGTTGCCGGACCTATTGTGCGCGCAGAGGAGTTTATCCCGCAGTTATACAAACCTTTCCGTCTCAGTCGTCGACTCTTCGGTATCGCGGTGTTTTGGATTATCAACGGTTTGGCGAAGAAAATCATCATGTCTGACTATCTTGCCGTTAACCTCATTGACCGCGTTTTCGACAATCCGCTCCTTTTCTCAGGGTTTGAGAACCTGTTTGCACTCTTCGCGTACTCGCTGCAAGTGTATGCGGATTTCTCCGGTTATACAGATATAGCGATTGGTGTAGCAATGCTGATGGGTTTCTATCTGCCGATGAATTTCAATAGTCCGTATAAGTCGCAGAGTCCGCAGGAGTTCTGGCGGCGCTGGCACATGTCGTTGGGGCGTTGGCTGAAGACATATCTGTATATTCCGTTGGGCGGCAACCGCAAGATAGGTTTTGGCACGTATTTCTGGTGGACTCTCATCGCGATTGTCTCCGCTGCACTTACCGGCTGGTGGTGGATACTGATACCTTTCGCGGTGTTTATCGGTATTGTAGCAATTGTAAACTCCGCTCCTTTCAGGGAGAGGCTGGGAGTAGGCCGTCTTAAACTTCTATACTCTAATCTGAACTCGTTTATTACGCAGGTACTGGGTGGTTTGTGGCATGGCGCAAGTTGGAACTTTATCATTTGGGGTGGTATCAACGGCATCGGTATGATTGTGGAGAAGATCTGGCGTGAGATGAACTGGCATGTACGATTTGCATCGATAACGCTCTTAACCGGCGGATTATGGGCTACGGATTATTTCTGGCACCTACCCGTTTGGCGACTCTTTGCCGTTTGGGCATCCGTCATATGGATTGGTGCGTTTATTAGGTATGTCTACTGGCTCTGCACGCATAATAAAGCAATCACAAATCACCAATTACAAATCACAAATGGCCTTGCCAAAGCCTGGGCTATCCTCCAGACCTTCACCTTCATTACTTTTACGCGTCTTTTCTTCCGCTCGAGTAGTAATCTTGACCCCGCGACGGCGAATAAAGTAGCATGGGAGACGGCGAAGAACATGGTTAACCAGATCGGTGGTGCGTGGAGTAATGCCATCATCCCTGATTTCCTTTGGGAGTATCGGTGGGTTGTGGCGATGTTCATCACAGGCATGGTTGTTCACTGGGTGCCCACGAACTGGAAACGGCGTTACCGTTTGGCTTTCAGTGCGATGCCGTTATGGTTAATGGTGCTGACGGTGTGTGTGGCGATTATCGTTATCTATCAGTTTGTGACCGCAGACATGCAACCCTTTATTTATTTCCAATTCTAACATGATCGGCATCACTGGTGGCATAGGAAGTGGCAAATCGACCATTGCAAAAGGGTTCGCGGAACGCGGATTCACGGTCTATGACTGTGACCGTGAGGCGAAACGTATCATCGTCGAGAATGCAAAAGTCAAGGCGCAGGTGATTGCTCTATTGGGCGAAGAAGCGTTTGCGGACGGGCGTTACAACACCGCGTATGTGGCGAAGAAAGTGTTCAGCGACCCGCACTTACTGGAGGCTTTGAATGCCATTGTGCATCCGGCCGTCAAACAAGACATTTTACAAAAGAAACCGGATTATATCGAATCGGCTATTCTGTATGAGGCGGGGCTGGATAAATTGTGCGAAAAGGTTATTGTAGTGGAAGCGCCCGAAGATGTCCGCATTGCGCGTATCATTGATCGCGATTATAATGGCAAGGCGACACCTGAGAATATAAATATTGTTCTTGCCCGCATGCGCGCCCAAAAACCTCATAAAGGAGATATTGTGATTGATAATTCTAAATTTATATCGCAAAGTTCTCCAAAATGCAAAAAAAGTAAAAAATAGATATTTTTTATTTGCATAATTCGCTGAAAAGTTGTAATTTTGCACACTTTTTCGCTGAAAAAAGGCCTTGAAAAACACTAAACACATATTTTCTATACGAATCTCCCTGCTCCTTGCAGTCTTTCTTCTCGCTGTTCAATCCATTTGGGCAGTTGCCGGAGGCCCTCCTTCCGGTTATTATAGCGCAATCGAAGGAAAGAAAGACTCGGTGCTCAAATCTACGCTTGGCGCACTTACCTATGCCAATTTTACTACCATGCTCAGTTATGGTTCCGGGATCGGTAAAACATGGCAAGGGCTTTATTATACGGACCGTAATACGACAGATAATAGCGTGATTGATATGTACTCGACTGTCAAGCGCTATTTTGACCCAGAGAATCCAACTGCCAGTGTAACCAATTGTGATATAGAACACATGGTTGCCAACTCATGGTGGGGGGCGAAGGCTGGTAACGAACATGCATATTGCGATTTGCATCATTTAGTTCCATCCGACTACTCCGCTAATAGAAGTAAAAGTAACCGAGGTCCGGGAATACCGACCGACACTACGTTTAATAATGGTGTGTGGGTAAATGGGAAAGACGGTACTCGTAATGACTTGAAAGTGTTCTGTCCCCCCGATGAATACAAAGGAGATTTTGCCCGTGCATTCTTTTATATAGCCACCACTTACGGAGACACCGCCGTATGGCAAAGTGAAGCCGTCCCTGACTTTATGACAAATTCCAGTTGGCAAGAGTTTTTGCCATATTTACGTGATTTGTTATTAAGTTGGCACCGTGCAGATCCTGTTTCCGATAAAGAACGTGTGCGCATGAATGAGGTGTATAAAATTCAAGGAAACCGCAACCCGTTTATTGACTACCCATGTTTGGCAGAGTATATTTGGGGTGATAAGTCTGGACAGACCGTTACATTAGCAAGTCTTACATGTGCCTATGACGACGGTTTTGCAGATGAGGGATGTGCAACGGTTACAACGCCGCTTCTTACATCACCTACTGGTTCTATTAATGTGGGTTCTACATCTGTGAATAATCCAATAACGAAGACCATTCATGTTAAAGGAATCAACTTGGCGACCGGAAACCTGACTTTGGCTCTCAGCGGTGCGAATGCAGGATTATTTAGCCTATCTACAGCATCGATTATCAAAGCCGATGCCGAAACAGGTTATGATGTAACAATCACTTATACTCCAACGGCCAATGGCTATCATAATGCCACTTTGACAATCAGCGGATGTGGAATAACGACGAAGACATTCAGCATTTCCGGTTCCTGTTCTAATATCTATACGGCTACTTGGATGGCAAAGGGATCTCAACATGCGCAGACAACGGCATCGGACGGACAGACTCCCGCTATTCCGAGTGACCCGACGGATTGCTCTGCTACGCGTGTATTCATGGGGTGGACTGAACAATCCTCAGTCAGCAGCCGACCGGCGGATTTATTTGCAGATGAAGCTCCTGCCCTTACATCAAACAAGACATTCTATGCGGTCTTTGCTGATGAGGAAACAGGCGGTGGGAGTGGTGGAAATGTTACTTACACATTCTCCACTAAATCATGGGCAGCCTCTCCATCTAATTGGATTTCTGGGAAGGATGCATATAGGTACAAAGACAGCCAAGGAGTGTGGGTAAGTACGTCGTACACAGGCGCGAATGCCACCTGCCCGACATCATATAGCAATATATCTTCGGTAGTGGTGAATTATTGTACCAATGCTACTGCTGGTGCAGGAAATGTGACTATTACCATTGGCGAGAGTTCGGTGACGCAAGCGGTCACATCCACGGGTGGAACCTCATTGCGCGACTTAACTTTTGATTTCTCAACTACTCACCCAACCGGCACACCGAATCTCTCTGTCGAGTGTACTACTAATTCCATTTATATCAATAGTGTTACCATTACTTACGGTCCGCCAACTACATATTCGTACTATTCGTTAGCTTGCAGTACAGCACCTGCTGTGAGTGTGACTGCAACATTTATGAATGGTGTCTCTACTTACGATACCAAAACAGGTAATGCCGGTCAGGCAGTAAGTGTGACCGACCCAACGCCTTGCGAAGGGCATTCGTTTATCGGTTGGAGTCTTAATACCTACACAAATACCTCTTCCTTGCCTTCGGTCGATTTCTCGGGAACGCTTCCGTCGACAGATGCTACATATCATGCAGTCTATAGCCATATAGAGGCAGGCGGAGGTAGTGGTGCGCCGGTAGGCACAACCTTATGGTCGGAAGATTTTGGTAGTTATGTTCAATACGACCATACAGAGGGAACAGTGACAAATGCAACCGGTAGAACTATTTATAACGGAGGTAGTGTGACATATAATTATTCAAATGGAAGCACAAATACCAGAATTTATGGAGAAGGTAATACTTGGGCTAATGGCGTACCTCCGGAATTGATGATAGGATATAATAATGGTTATTTCAGTATTTCCGGTATTCCGACTGCGGGCGCTGATACCATGACACTAACTTTCAAAACCAACAAATCGTCAACAGCTTATATAAACATCTCCTCCGGAACAACGGGTATTAATGTGATTGAAACTACATTTGAAGGCATAACAGATGGAGTGGGTGTTGGAACGTGCCATATTAAAAATACCGGAGACGTCGCCAACTTTGATTTAACTATTAAAAATATTTCTGGTACAACGACCAATATTCGTGTAGATGATTTCTTGTTAGTTATTAAATCAACCAATAATGCATCTACCACCTATTACTCCACTTCCACTGATTGTGGGTGTACGGTAACCGTCACAGCGATTAGTGAGGATGACTCGCAAGGAACGGTAACGGTGACAAAACCATAAAAATGGAGTGTTTTATTTGAAACTATAAATGTTTGATACCTTACTAAATGATAAAAAATCGCCCAAAATTCGTGAAAAAACGATAAAAAACCGTAACAATTATTTGCATAAATAAAAATAACTTTGTAACTTTGCACACTTTTTCGCCGATAATGCAATTGTATTGCATAGGGGTCGTATCGAGAGCGTATCGAGAGCATATCGAGCCATTATCGAGTCATTATCGAACCAATATCGAGAGATAAACTTAACAAAGCAAAAAACAATACCTTGAAGCACATCAAGCACATAGCATTTCTTCTTTTAGCATTGTTGTCCTCATCAATTGCTTACGCTGGTATTGATATGCAAGCGCACGTCGCTTCAGATGAAGGTAAAGCGGCTTACACTTCTTATCAATCAAAACAATCAGCCTATTATACCGGCAGTTATTCTTATGCAACGATGATGAGCCAAACAGGTAGTACATTGTTCTGTACCATTAATGCCTTAATGGGTAGTACATGCCTAAATGGAGGATCGGGATATAGTTATAATAATTTAAGGAGCCAATACATCAATGTAGATAGAGACCTTAATAATTCTTCCAATATCATTGGTTACTATGATGGATCGTCCTTTAGTGGAACATGGGATAGCGGCACTACATGGAATCGTGAGCATACATGGCCTCAATCAAAATTCAAGGGAACGAATAATTCTGGAACAAGTATTCCTATTGGTTATGACATGCAGTCAGTGCGCCCGGCAAGCACGTCTGTCAATAGTAGCCGCTCGAACACAGCCTATGGCGAGGGATCGAGTTACTATGACCCTAATGAAATATCAATAAATAATTCTAACTATAAATCTTCTAATAATGGAACATATCGTGGAGATTGCGCTCGTGTGATTTTATACGATTATGTAGTATATGGTAAATGGGGGAGTTGTTCCAATAGTTTATATAAGAGTTCATGTACTGTTGATTTGCTTACCCAAATAGGTACAAATAGCAACTCGGTATTTGAGTCATTGGCTATATTACTGAAGTGGCATATGCAAGATCCTCCATCGCTTACAGAGATGGTACGAAATGATGGTGGACAAGATTATCAGGGTAACCGTAACGTCTTTATAGACTATCCGGAGTTGGCAATAAATATGCTCAAGGATCAAACAGGAGTTACTGCATATACCGTGACATACAATATAACAGAAACGGCCTCTCCTGCGTATGCATATACCACCCCGGCTGGTTTTGTAACATATCTTACGAATTCGTTAGGAGGTCATCCTACTTCTGTTACCGTCACGGGAGCTACGTACACATATGACTCAACATTAGGACGATTGACTATAACAAACGTAACAGGTGCGGTAACAATCAGTACCACCAGTACCCCGACACTCTCTGTTTCATCTTCTTCGATTACTATTGGCCCGATTGCAACAAGCAGTTTTACAACTCAAACGTTCACTGTTACTGGTGCTAATCTTACGGGAAGTATCTCGATTACTAAGAATTCGGGAAGCAGCAGTTATATTACGGTTAGCCCGACTTCGATTACTTCCGGTTATAACGGAACAAACATAATCACCATTACCTATAACGCACCCGCGTCAGCAGGAACGCACACGGCTACTTTGACTATCTCAAGTCCGGGAGCGACGTCCGTAACTGTAAATATCACGGCATCCTGTGCTGCTTCCTATACCGCCACATGGATGGCGAATGGTTCACAGTTTGACACTTCAACGACTGCAAGTGGTGGACGTCCTGATGTACCGGCAACTAATCCGAGTAATTGCTCGTCTTCTCGTGTCTTCGTTGGCTGGACAGAAAGTAGCAGCGTAAGCAGTGAACCGGCGGACTTATTCACCACCACCGCACCAGAGATTACAACTGACAAGACCTTCTATGCCGTTTATGCCGATGCTAGCACAAGCGGAGGAGGTAGCCCGACTATAGAGTATGTCAAGGTGACATCAGAACCTGCAGATTGGTCCGGTAATTATTTGGTTGTATATGAAGCCGGTGGTCTCGCCTTCAATGGTCTTTCTGCAAAAGGGGAATCGGATGCTGTTACAATATCAAATAATACGATAGCACATACTACGGCGTTGGAGAAAGATGAAGTGATAATAGCTTCTATGAGCGGGGGGTATTCGTTACAGATGAATAGTTCTGCAAACAATAATGCAAGTAAATATTTATATGGCACAAGCGGTTCGAACGCAATGAATTTTGGTGACGCGGCAAGTGCAAATACGATTTCCATTAGTAGTGGAGATGTTACTATTACATCCAATACTTCCGTTTTAAGATATAATACAACTGCAAGTAGTGGCTTAATGTTCCGATATTATAAATCAACATCTACAACATTCCCACTCATTCAATTGTTCAAACGTATAGAAACAGGTGGCTCTATAACTACTTACAGCAATTATAGTACTTATTGCTCTTCCTCCTATACAATTACAGTCAATGCAGGAGCAGGAGGAACGGCATCAGGTGGAGGCACGTATGCAAATGGAAGTTCGCAAATAATTAGCGCAACGCCAAGCACATGTTATCAGTTCTTGCAGTGGAACGATGGCAATACCGATAACCCACGAACGATAACCGTTAGTGGAGATGCTACCTACACCGCTACTTTTGAGCAGATTACTTATAGGGTCACTGCCACCAGTGATGATAGTAGCAAAGGAACGGTGAATGTTACAAAACCATAATTTGCAGTAAAGCAAAAAAACAAAGTATATTATAAACTAAAAACTCAACACAGTTATGAGAAAGTTATTCTCCTTGCTATTAGCCTTAACGGCTACAGCAACATTGGCTTTCGCAGCTTCGCAATCATCTTACCAGGATGTAAATTGCGGCTCGTCTGCCACACTGACCGCTACTCCTAAAACGGGTTATCACTTCGTGGAGTGGCAAAAAGACGGAGTGCAAGTCAGCACTTCCAACCCTTATCAAGTAACAGATGTCAACGCTGTCGCATCCTACAAAGCCATCTTTGCGCTTGACACCTACATCGTAACTTACAACAAAGGAACTGCCGCTAGCGCAAATGGCTCTGATCAAACGGACACTAAGACGTACGGTGTGACGCTTAACCTCCGTTCTTCCGCTCTCTTTACCCGTACGGGTTACACGCAAACAGCATGGAGCGAAAGTCCGGACGGATCTACCAATGACCATGCTTTTGGTTGGGGATACACAGCCAATGCTGCGGCTACGTTCTATCCGTATTGGACGGCTAACACCTATACCATTACTTACAACAAAGGTACGGCAGTTGGCGCTACAGGTGGCAATCAAACGGATACCAAGACCCATGATGTAGCACTTACATTGAAAGGTGCCATTTTTACCCGTGACGGTTATGACCAGGACGGTTGGAGTACGAATGAAGCAGGTTCAACTAAAGATTATAATTTAAACGCAAGTTATACAACCGAAGGCAACGCAACGCTCTATCCGCACTGGGTTCTTAAGACTTATACCATTTCATATAACCCGGGTGCTAATGGTTCCGGTAGTGTCGCTTCAACGAGCAAGACGCATGGTACAAATGCTACTTTGTCAAGTAGTACCTTTACTCGTGCCGGATATACACAAGACGGTTGGAGCACATCTGATGGCGGCGCATTGGCTTATGCATTAGGCGCAACCAACTATGCAACCGAAGGCAATGCAACGCTCTATCCGCACTGGTCAATCAATCATTATACAATCACATACCACGCAGGTGCAAATGGCACAGGTACTGTAGCTTCAACGGATAAGACACATGGAGTAAACACCAATGTGTCCAGCAGCACCTTCACTCGTGAATGCTACACACAGACTGGTTGGAGTTATTCCGATGGTGGAGCAGAAGCTTTCGGATTAGGTGCAGCATATACAGTTGACGCAGACGCAGACCTCTATCCTGTATGGGTACAAGATACTTACACGGTTACATTCAATAACCATAATGGTACTCAGCTCAAGTCGGGCAGTGTAGCGTGTGGCGCTAATCCTACACCTCCGGCTTCTGATCCTGTTCATGACGCTGTATCAGGTCATTCTTATACCTTCACAGGTTGGAATGATGGCACGACCACTTATGCAAAGGGCGCTACACTTCCTGCTGTTAGCGGTAATGTAACATACACAGCTGTATTCTCGGATGCAACATTGTCCTATACACTCAGCGTTGCCGTAGCAAGCGGCCAATCAAGTATGGGTAGTGTGAAAGTGGATGCAGGTCCTGCTACAAGTGTAACAGATCAATACGGCGAAACGCACACTATTACTGCTACTGCCAATGCATGCTATGAATTCGTTCAATGGAACGATGGTAATACCAATGCAACGCGTAGTATTGAGATTACCGGCGATATTACTTACACGGCAACTTTCCAGATTATCCAGTACAGGATTACTGCAGTAAGTGATGATGACAGTCAAGGTACTGTAACAGTAACACTGCCCTAATCAACAAACGAACCAAACGAAATGAAACGGTTTATTCTCTATATATTCCTTAGTACATTCTGCCTCGGGGTAATGGCGCAAGCCAACCCCGTAGGCGGAGTGACTGTGGATTGCGGCACTTGGCTTACGCTGAGCGCTATTCCGCATGAGGATTACCATTTCGTGGAATGGAACGACGGGGCGAAAGATTCAATTCGACAAGTAGAGGTAACGGCTGATGCGTTGTACATCGCGTATTTTGCCGAGAATTGTGTTGAGTTGCCAAACTTGCCGGTTGTGACTCTGTATGATTGGCTTATCATGCTTAATATCAATGAGATTCATGATCGTGGATATTATTTCAACCCCAATGATGTAACGTGGTGTCGCGTAGTGGGAGAACCCGATAAAGCGGGAGAAGACGGCGACGACGAGCAAGTATGCAAAGGCTATTACCTGACGCTTGACAAGAATCTGTGGGGCACGGGTGATTACTATGCTCAAATAGATATTCTGCTTGAGTCACCGGTTACGCTCTGTTCGGATGTGCTTCGGTCGGTATTGGTCCATTTCGCCGGCCCGAATCCTAATCGTCAGCTCGCTTTGCTGCCTAACGGCGCAAGGATGGGCGGCCAACTCAAATTGGTGGGATTGGATCCGAACGAAGAGACGACATTGCAAGTATTCTCTTCCGCCGGTCAATTGGTTAATACGTTCACCACTTCAGGCGAGCCGACATTTATGTTCCCGGCGGGAGTCGTCAGCGGATGCTATCATGTGCGCGTGACTTCGCCGAGCGTTGATGCAGTCCTCAAATATATCGTATATGCGAAGTAAATGGCGTACCTATATCATTTGTTCGTTACTAGCGTTCAGTAGCAGCCTTATCGCTCAGCCGCATTATATTAGTGTGGGCGTGCGAGGCGGTGCAGGTACATTCCGTGCGACCGGAGCGCTGAAGAATCAATGGGAGCCGAATGTCTGGGTGGATGCGAACTATTCGTATCTTTGGCCTGTTCAAGAGACACAATTGGGTATTACAACGGGTCTCAATTTCGGCTACGTAGGCGGTGGATATACGACATCTTATACGGATCAATATACCAACTTTGATTACTATGGTAATGCGATAGACTATACTAATACCGTTGGTTCCATCGAAGAGCGTACGCATGGCTTTGCCATGGAGATTCCGGCATTGTTTGCATTGCACTACAAAGGTCTGATCATGCATGCGGGAATCAAGTTGCAAGTGCCGTGCTGGTACAAATATACGCAAACGATAAGTGACATCAATATTCACGCCGACTACCCAGCATTTGGAGTGGCGCTGGATAATGAACTTATTACCGGTAAGTTACCGCAAGAACAATATGTCACGGAAGCAGAGTGGCGTGACGTGGGCGATGTCAGTTTGTTGTTTAGCGTAGATTTAGGCTATGAGTGGCAACTGACAGAACGGGACTGGCTGGGTTTGCAAGCTTGGTTTGACGGCGCGCCATACAGCCATCCGGCGGGCAAACCCACCGAGCGGATGATTGATGTGGCGCCGATTAGCGACCCTACTTATCCGCCTGCACAAGTGACCGTTAATACCGCCATTAGTACTACCGCTACGCGGCTCAATTATTTGGCGTGTGGCATCAAGTTGAGTTATCGCTTTGATGTCTTAGGGCATATGCAACAAAGGCAACCCCAATAACGACGCACTTATAACAGACTAACCGCACACTAACCACACACTAATCACGCACTAAAATTGTGCGTGATATTTTATTAGTATTATATACATAGTATATAATACAGAGGACTGAAAAGTAAAAAGAGAGAAGTGAAGGAAAAAGGAGTGGTTTTGCAACATGGAAACTACAAAAGTAAAAAAAGTTTCCAGAATATTTGGTAGAATGAAAAAAAAGTTGTACCTTTGCACGCTTTTTTGAAAATAGAAAGGTGAGTGACCAAAAAAATCATATTATCAAGACAGCCGGAGATTTGTTTTTCCGCCTGGGAATACGGAGCGTTTCGATAGATGACATATGCCGTGAACTGGGCATGTCAAAGAAGACTTTCTATGTCTATTTCGAGTCCAAGGACGCGCTGATAGAGCAATTGCTGCAAGCAAACTTGGACTATATGTCCGGAAAGATGGAGGAGTTGTTGAAACTGGGCGATTTCAGGCAATTGGTTAAAGTGTTCATCAAACGTCAGGAAGCGGAGAAAAACGATGTACGTCGCGTGCCGCAGTTGGTGTATGATTTGAAGAAATATTATCCTCGTCAGTTTGCGGAGTTTCAGTTGAAATGCTTTGAGACGCAGAAAGCGTTTATCATGCGCTATCTGGAATTGGGTGTGTCGCAAGGCCTCGTGCGCGCGAATCTTAATATAGAATTGACGGCGGTGCTGTTTGCGAAGATTCACAGCGATGCGATTCGCGATTTTGAGGTGATTGAGGGGCACAATCATAATATGCATCAGTTGGCCCATACGGCGATGGACGTGTTTGTTAGGGGCGTGCTGAGCAAAGAAGGAATGAAACTGTTCGAAGGAAAATCCGAATAATCAGAAATATCAGAATTATCAGAATAATGAAGAAAGTTTATTTATTAATGACAGCAATGCTGATGGTAAGTACTGCGATGACTGCGGGCGACCATGTGATGGCGGCGACAAAAGGTTCGCAGAAGCCGGCAGAAGATTCGGCGCCTAAAGCATTAAGTCTGAGTTTGAAAGAGGCGCAGGACTATGCCGTGAAGCAGAATAGGAGTCTGAAGAATTCGTCATTAGCGGTTCAAGAGGCATATGCGGCGCGTTGGCAGACGATCGCATCAATGTTACCGCAAGTGGACGGAAGTTATAGTTACAGTAACTATTTGGGCTATAGCGCAACAATGAGTACTGCGATGGGCGATTTCAATATTGATATGCCGAACGTTGGTGCGCTTGGCGTGACGGCTTCTATCGGTCTGAACGGTCAAGGCATCGTGGGTGTTCTACTCAATAATATCGCCATCGACATGAAGAAGATTTCGTTGGAGCAATCGGAGAGTCAGTTGCTCGGGAGTGTGATGAGCAGTTATGTGAGCGTACTGGCATTACAAAGTATTAGCGATTTGCTGGACTCCAGCCTTATTAATATTAAAGAATTAGAAACGATAACGCAGTATGCAGTAGAGGCTGGTTCGGCAGAACAAACAGCGGCGGATCAAATTCGCGTGCGCGTGAACACGATGAAGAACTCTATCAATGCGCAAAAACGCAATATCGAACTGGCGACCAATAGTCTTAAGGTTCTTTTGGACGTTCCCGTTGAGACGGAGTTGGTGTTGACTGAAAATCTGGACGAGGTGCTTTCTCCGGAACGTGTGCTGGCCCTTCTCAGCGCTAATTTTAATATTGAGAATAACCTTAATTATCAACTCCTACAGAAACAGGTTGAACTTGCTAAGCGTAATGTCCATATGGCAGGATGGGCATATGGGCCTACTCTTAGTCTGGCTTATAACTATGCCAACCAGCAGTATTATGGTGAGGGTGGTATGCGTATGACTCCGCCTAATACGATTCAAGTCAGTGTCAGAATGCCACTTTGGTCTTCAGGAAAACGTGCAGCCGGTGTCGTGGAGAAAAAGATTGCATTGGAGGAAGCAAAGAATACATTATCAGAAACGACTGACAATCTTGCTATACAATATCGTCAATTATGTTTCAATCTGACTAACGCTTACGAGACCTATTTGAATGAGAAGGATAATATTGAGGTTTCCCAACGTGTTTTCAGATCTGCAACTGAGAAATTCAAATGGGGCGCAAGTAGTAATCTGGAACTTACAAATGCTTCCAATGACCTTATAAACGCGCAGTCAACCTATGTGCAAGCGATGCTCGCCTTGGTCAACGCGCAAGTCGAACTTGAGAAATTTTTGAATAATTAATTATATGAAAAAATCATTTATTTATTTAGTTGCCGCTTTGTCTCTCGTTGGTTGCGGCAAAAAGGCAGAGACTGCGGCCTCTGAGGAACAGGAACGTGTAGAGCAAGTACGGACAACTGTTCTTCAACCGCGTGAGATAGAGAGAGAGATTAGCGTTTCAACCAATTTACAGGGATATCTTACTCAAAACGTTGCGCCATCGTTAACCGGTAAAATTGAGCATATTTATCGCGAGGTTGGCGATAAGGTGGTCAAAGGTTCGGATCTTGTACGTATGGACCAAACCCAGTACAAAACTACCAAAATCACTATGGCCAATCTCGAGATTGAGAAGAACCGCGTGGAACAACTTCTGAAATCCGGGTCGGCTACTCAACAGCAATACGACCAGATTCTCACGCAGTATAACTCCACAAAAGAGCAACTGGAGTTCTTGAAAATCAATACGTACGTTAAGGCTCCGTTTGCAGGCGTCATCTCGGCGAAAACGTATGAGGACGGAGAATTGTATAGCGGACAACCCATATTAGTGCTCACTCAAATTGACAAACTCAAGGCTCTGGTGGCCATTCCAGAGACCTATTTTCCGAAGTTTAAAGAAGGCATGAAATTGACGCTTACTACGGATATATACCCCGACCAAATCTTCCCGGCCAGTGTGGAGATTGTCTATCCGACGGTGGATCCATCTTCTCATACATTCCAGTGTAAGATTGTTATACCGAATGGCAAGAATCTTCTCCGTCCGGGTATGTATGTCACTACTACCATTGGTTTGGGTAAAGCGAACGCTTTGGTTGTTCCTTATCAAGCGGTGGAAAAACTTGTCGGAGCCAATGACCGATATGTCTTTATCAATGAAAACGGCTATGCCAAGCGTGTTGCCGTTACCCTCGGACAGCGCTTCGACCAAGATATTGAAATTATCGCTCCGGAGATTGTCGCAGGAGTGGAAGTTGTTACTACCGGCCAGCATAAACTTGTCGATGGTGTCAAAATCAATGTAGCTGAGTAATTGACAATTGGACAATTTAGCAATTTACAATTAAAGCAACTTGGGCAACAGTATGACGGATAGTAATCTCAATTGTAAAATTGTAAATTTGAAAAATCAAAAATAATTTTATGGCTATCTATAAAAGTGCAATACAAAAACCGGTGACTACCGCCTTGATCTTCATCGCGGTCATCGTCATCGGTATCTATAGCTTCATGAAGCTGCCAGTGGATATGTTCCCGCAGGTGGATCCACCATACATCACGGTAATGACCACTTATCCGGGCGCCTCGGCTTCCGAGATGGAGACGAACGTGACCAAGTACATGGAGAATGCCCTGACCTCGGTGGACCACCTCAAGCATATCACCTCGCAATCCAAGGATAATATGTCTATGGTGATGCTTGAGTTGGAGTGGGGCGCTAACATGGACGAGGCGGTCAATGATGTGCGTTCGTATGTCGATATGACCAAGAGTAACCTGCCCGATAACTGCGGTACGCCGATGATATTTAAGCTATCGACTTCCGCAATGCCGGTCGCGCAGTATTCCATTACGGCCGATGAAACCTATGCGGGACTGGATAAAATCCTAAACGACGAGGTGATCCCGCAGCTCAACCAAATCGATGGTATCGGTAATATATCCCTTTCGGGGGCACCGGACCGATATGTCTATATCAATATCGACCAGCAGAAACTCGATGCCTACGGTTTGACTATAGAACAGGTTGGGCAGGTGGTACAGGCCAATAACCTCAACCTATCTTCCGGTACCGTCAAAATGCCGCAGGAACAATATCAGATGCAGGTGCGTTCCGAGTACATTGAGTCTTCTGAGATTGAGGACCTGATGGTAACGATGACACCGCAGGGACAACAGGTCTTCATTCGCGATATTGCGACGGTGAAGGATACGATCAAAGATTTATCTTTGGACGAGAAAACCAATGGTCGTGAGTCCGTTCGACTCATCATCGCCAAGCAGACCGGAGCAAACACTGTGCAGATCTGTAAGGACGTGCGCAAAAAACTGGCAGAGATACAGAAACAGTTGCCGTCTGACGTCAAGATCGAGAAGATTTATGACCTGAGTGAGACGATCCAGAACTCTATCAATTCATTGGAGGAGTCTGTGATGTACGCATTGCTGTTCGTCGTTCTCGTTGTGTTGTTCTTCCTTGGTCGTTGGCGTGCGACGCTCATCATCGGTATCACCATTCCTATCGCCCTGATTGTGGCGTTCATCTACCTCGCTGTCGCCGATTCGTCCCTCAATATTATATCTCTCTGTTCGCTTACCATCGCCATCGGTATGGTGGTAGATGATGCCATTGTTGTGCTTGAGAATATCACTCGTCACGTGGAGCGTGGCGAGGACCCGCACGAGGCGGCTATCTACGCTACCAACGAGGTCTGGGTATCTGTTATCGCAACGACCCTTGTGCTCGTGGCCGTATTTGTGCCGCTGACGATGCTGAACGGCCAGATGGGAATCATGTTTCATGAGTTAGGTTGGATTGTGACAGTCGTTTGCTGTACTTCGACACTCGTTGCTATCTCTTTGACGCCGATGCTTTGCTCGAAATTGCTGACGGCGAAGAAAGTGCATGTCGATGAAGAGGGAAATCTGGTGGACGATGAGGCGAATAAGAAATCGTGGTATGACAAAACGGTCGTTCGTATGCTCGATACGATTGATGGTTGGTATGCTAATTCGCTCGGATGGTGCCTGCGGCATAAAATCATCACCATACTTACTATCTTTGCTATCTTCGGTGCTTCTCTCATACCTGTCTTTACCGGTAAAATCGGTACGGACTTCATGCAGGAGCAGGATAACGGCCGTCTGAGCGTGACGGTTAAGTTACAGCGCGGTACGCGTATTGAGGAAACTCTCAAAACAGCTCGTACGCTGGAAACACGCTTCATGACGCTGGTTCCGGAGATCGAGTTGATCAATACCTCTGCCGGTTCGAATGACGAGGCTACTTTTTCTGCGTTGTTCTCCAACACAATGAATAACAAGATTTCCATGATCGTTCGTCTGCCGAAAAAATGGCAACGCGATAAGTCTGTTTGGGAGATTGCCGAGATTCTTCGCCAGGAGATGGCGCGTTACCCTGAAATAGTCGAGTACCAATGCCAAGTGGCTTCCAATGGTCCCGGTGGCGGAGGTGGTAATACGGTGGATGTCGAGATCTACGGTTATGATTTCGATAAGACCTCCCAGCTCGCAGAGCAGACCCGCCGTCTCTGTATGGCGCTGCCTGGTGCGCGTGATATCAATATCTCCCGCGAGGATGACCGCCCGGATATCAAGATCACCGTCGATAAGGAGAAAGCTTCACGGCTCGGACTCTCGTCGGCCACTGTTTCCACCTATTTGCGTAATCGCGTTGCAGGTATGAACTGCGGTTATCTCAAAGATGATGGATCGGAGTATGATATCGTCGTTCGTCTGCAAGAAGAAGACCGTAATTCTATCTCCGATGTGCTCAACCTTACTATCCCGACGCCCACCGGCGGAAGAGTCAAACTGAGCGAGGTAGCCGAAGTAGGTGAGTACTGGGCTCCGCCTACCATCGAACGTAAATCGCGTCAGCGTATCGTTACGGTCAAAGTAACGCCATATAACACTTCGCTGGGAGAACTCGCAGAGCAGATAAAGGAGAAGGTTATACCCGAACTTGACATACCTGCTGGTTATTCCACTCACCTTGCAGGAAATTTTGAAGATATGCAAGATACAATTAAAGATATGTTACTTTTGTTCGCACTTATCGTTCTGCTTGTCTATATTACGATGGCTTCGCAGTTCGAGTCGCTTCGTATGCCGTTCATTATCATGCTTACTATCTTCCCTGCGCTCACAGGTGTCATCATGGCACTCTGGCTCACCGGGCGAAGTCTTGATATGATTGGTGCATTGGGAATCGTGCTTTTGGTCGGAATTGTGGTCAAGAATGGTATAGTGCTCGTGGACTATATCAACCTTATGCGTGAGCGTGGCTATGAACTGAATAAGGCCATCACAATGTCTGGAAGAAGTCGTATTCGACCGATTTTGATGACAGCCTTCACTACTATCTTAGGTATGGTGCCGATGGCTGTGTCGAATGGCGAGGGTGCGGAGATGTGGCAACCGCTGGGTATCGTCGTTATCGGCGGTCTGACGGTCAGCACATTCTTGACGCTCTACCTTGTCCCGGTTCTTTACGGCTCGATGACGCGCCACGGTGATCGCGACAAAACGGAAGCGCTCCGCAAGAAATTCATCTTTATGGATATCAAAGTAAAGAAGGAGGATGCAAAATGAAAAGCGTAATGATCGTATTTAATCAGGCCAATACAGGTCGTGTGGAATATATGTTGGACGTGTTGGGCATCAACGGCTTCACGTTCTTTGAGCAAGTGCAAGGTCGTGGCACTAACGGCGGCGAGCCGCGTCGTGGCACGCATGCATGGCCGGAGATGAACTCTGCGGTGATGACGGTAGTGGAAGACGAAAAAGTGCCGGAACTGCTGGAGTCTGTGAAGAAACTTGACCTTCGAAACGAAGAAGTTGGTGTTCGTGCCTTTGTTTGGAACATAGAGGCAACGGTATAATTTTGAAATAACATGAGTAAAGTACTTTTGATTTCTACGGGAGGCACGATTACAATGGTGCGGGACGCTAAGTCAGACGCATTGGTGCCTGCCGACATTGAGACCTTCAAGGCCTTCATGCCGGAACTCTTCGCTGGAGGCATACATGTTGACATACAGGCCTTCTCTCCGCTTATCGACTCGTCGGATATTGGTCCGGATAGTTGGCGGCAGATAGCGCAGATGGTTTATGATCGTTACGCGGACTACGATGGTTTTGTGGTACTGCACGGCACCGACACGATGAGTTATTCTGCATCCGCGTTGTCGTTTATGTTGGAAAACCTCAGCAAACCGGTCGTCTTCACCGGCTCACAGTTGCCTGTTGGTGTACTGCGCAGCGATGCAAAGGAGAATCTTCTGACGGCCATTGAAATCGCTGCAGCTAAGGATGAAGAAGGCAATGCCATCGTGCCCGAAGTGACGATTTATTTCGAGGACCAACTATTCCGCGCCAACCGCACGACGAAGCGTAATGCGGAGCATTTCTCGGCCTTTAATAGTTATAACTACCCGCCGTTGGCAAAGGCCGGCGTGCACATCACTTACCTACCGCACCTCATCCGCTACTCTGACCCGAAGGCTCCATTGACGCTGCATACGCAGTTCGACACAAACGTGGCGGTACTCAAACTATTCCCTGGTATTCAGCCGGCTGTAGTACACGCCGTGCTTCATGCGCGAGGTATCAAAGGCGTGGTACTCGAGACCTTTGGCGCAGGTAATGCACCTTCCGACCAATGGCTCTACCGCGAACTCAAAGCCGCTGTGGAGAGAGGCATCATCATCGTCAATAAGACACAGTGTAACACCGGTTCGGTGGAAATGGGATTATATGCCGTGTCGCTTAATCTGATGAAAGCAGGCGTGCTCTCAGGGCATGACATCACCACCGAGGCACTGCTTACCAAAATGATGCTGCTGTTGGGTGAGCAACCGGACAAAGCGCACGACTTGATAACGCAAGATTTATGCGGAGAGGTAACGGTTGATTAATGTTGAATATTAAATATATAATGGATATGAAAAACTTAGAACCCAAAGGTGTGTGGAATAGTTTCTACAGCCTTACCCAAATTCCACGTCCCAGCGGTAAACGCAAAGAGATTGCAGACTTTTTAGTAAATTATGGCAAATCGCTCGGTTTGGAAACTCTCCAAGACGAGATAGGTAATGTCCTTATCCGCAAACCTGCTTCGCAGGGTTACGAGAACCACCCGGGAGTTATCCTGCAAGGACATATGGATATGGTACCTCAGAAGAACAGCGATAAGGTCTTTGATTTTGAGAAAGATGCTATTCAGGCTTATGTGGAAGACAACCGCGAATGGGTGACCGCAGACGGCACTACGTTGGGTGCTGACAATGGCATCGGCGTAGCAACAGCGATGGCTATTCTCGCAGATAAGGACGCCGTTCATCCGCCTTTGGAGGCTTTCTTCACGATTGACGAAGAGACAGGTATGTATGGAGCCAACGACCTCAAGAGCGGTTGGCTGAAAGGTAAGTATCTGCTTAATTTGGATAGCGAGACGGAAGGTGAACTATACGTCGGCTGTGCCGGAGGTGTTGATGCTGAGGCTACGTTCGACTATCAGCCGGTAGAGACTGAAGAGGGCGATATTGCTCTGCGCGTGACTATCAAGGGTTGCAAAGGAGGACACTCGGGTTGCGACATCCATCTGCAGCGCGCAAACGCCATCAAACTGCTATTCCGTTTCTTGAAGGACGCTGTAGCTAACTTCGAGGCACGACTGGTAAGTGTGGAAGGTGGCAACATGCGTAACTCTATTCCTCGCGAGGCTTCGACTGTCATCACCATTCCCGAGGAGAGTTATCAAGACGTACAGGACCTTGTGGACCGTTATGAAGACCTCTTCCTGCGTGAGTACGATGGTGTTGAACCAGACTTGCATTTCTCTGCAGAAGAAATCGAGTGCCCGAAAACGGAGATGCCGGAGGATGTGCAGGACTTCCTCATTCACGCCATCACCCTCTGTCCGCATGGTGTTTACCGCGTGATACCGGAGATGCCGGACATCGTAGAGACATCCAACAACCTCGCCATCATCGAGACGAAAGATAATCAAGTGAAGGCAATCTGTCTCGCGCGTTCGAGTGTGGAGAGCCGTAAGGAAGAACTGGCCTCCATTATTCAGTCCGCGTTCTCGCTAGCGGGCGCTAAGGTGGAGTTCAGCGGCGCATACCCGGGTTGGAAACCCAATTTCAAGAGCGGTCTGCTAGCAACAATGAAGAGTGTGTATGAGAAAGAGTTCGGCGAGAGTCCGCGCATCGTAACTATCCACGCAGGACTCGAGTGTGGAATCATTGGCAGTAAATACGAAGGCATGGAGATGATTTCCTTCGGTCCAACCATCGAGCATCCGCATAGTCCCGATGAGCGCGTGAACATTGCTACCGTGCAGAAGTTCTACAAGTTCGTATTAGCCGCGTTGAAAGCGATTTAAACAAATAGGCAGCCTCGCAAGGCTGCCTATTTTTAAATATCATAGATGCTTATTTTGTAAGCTCTTCCACTGCTTTTTTGGTAATCTCGTCGTCTCGCTCATAGAGCGGGAAGAAGCCGTCGTCGCCGAGTATGTTACGAACGATATAGGCATTGAGCAGACGTACCATCAATGGTTCCGACTTCGCTATCTCTGCCTCGTTCGGTTCAACACCTTTATCTTTAGCGAACGCTACAAACTCACGCAGGATATTCTGGCTCAACAGGTGTTTCTCCAGGCTCTGCCAGTCTTTGTATTTGTCCAGTTCTTTGCGGTGCTTGTCCGTATATTGGTACGCAAACTGATAGGTGTAGGCGAGGTTCACGCAGCGGTTATACCACGGCGTATTGAGCGTTGTGTCGCGACCGACAAAGATGTCCGGCATGATACCTCCGCCGCCACGGACGATGCGCCCTTTCTTTGTGCGGTAGGTGGTCGTGTCGATATAATGAATGCTGTCGGCGGAGAAGAACTCGCCATGTTTCCAACGCTCCTCCAGTTCATTGGCATAGTCATCTTGGTCGCCCAAGGTATAGGGCTTTTGGATACAACGTCCTGAGGGCGTGTAGTACCGCGCGACGGTCAGACGGATAGCGCTACCGTCGTCGAACGGCATCTGCTGCTGGACAAGGCCCTTGCCGAAGGAACGGCGACCGACAATCGTGGCACGGTCATTATCCTGCATTGCGCCTGCGAAGATTTCGCTCGCTGAAGCGGAGAAGTCATCGATCAGTATCACTAACGGCACATCTTTGAATCGTCCGTTTCCATCTGCTTTCGCTTCATAACGCGGGTACGCGCGACCTTCCGAATAAACGATTAGTTCGCCGCGACGTAGGAACTCGTTTGCCATACGAATGGACTGCTCCATGTAACCACCGCTGTTCTCGCGCAGGTCTACAATGAAACTCGTTGCGCCTTTGGAGGCCAACTCAGCCATTGCGGAGAGAAATTCTTTATAGGTGGTCTCGCCGAACTTGTTCACGCGCACGAAACCGATTTTCTTGCCCTTCCGCTCGATGATGAACTTCGCGTCCACGCTTGTCACGGGGATGTCTCCGCGGGTGATGGTAAACGACAGTTTCTCTTTCACGCCTGCGCGCATCACGCCGAGTTTTACTTGCGTACCTTTAGGTCCGCGAAGCGTCTTCATCACTTTCTCGTTGCTTATTTTCTTCCCCACGAAAACGCTGTCATCTACCGTCACTAGCTTATCGCCTGCTAGCACTCCGACACCTTCACTCGGACCGCCGGCGATGACTGCCACAATGCGGACGGTGTCTTGCTGGATAGTGAATTGCACGCCGATGCCGGAGAACGA
>JAGCFX010000067.1 GCA_017649925.1 Paludibacteraceae bacterium
AAGGTCTGACGACCATCAATCAGCGTGCGTTCTACAACTGCAAACTGGCGGAGATTACTATTCCGAGCACAGTTACGTCCATCGGCAACGGGGCGTTCAAAGGCAACCCGATGAAGTCCATCGTCTGGAAGCCGGCGACCTGCTCTATCGGCTCCGATAGCGATGCGCCGTTCTATAGCACCTCTTCACAGGTGACCTCGTTCACTTTTGCGGAGGGTGTAGAAACGGTTCCGGCGTATATCTGCAAAAACATGAACCAATTAGACACCATCGTGCTACCCGCCTCGGTAAGATCGCTGGGGCAGGCGGCGTTCATGTATTGTACGAACCTCAAATCCATTAACCTGCCTGTAACGCAGAAAACCCTGCCGGTTAGTTTCCTGGAGGGCTGTACGTCTTTGGAGAGCATTGATTTGCCGGCCACTTTGACGACCATCAGTTCAGATGCATTCTACGGTTGTTCCAAATTGGCAAATGTGAACCTCCACGAAGGTCTGACGACCATCAATCAGCGTGCGTTCTACAACTGCAAACTGGCGGAGATTACTATTCCGAGCACAGTTACGTCCATCGGCAACGGGGCGTTCAAAGGCAACCCAACGACCACGATTGTATGGAAATCGGCAAACTGCTCTATCGGTACCGATGACAATGCGCCGTTCTATAGCACGTCTTCGCAAGTGACCTCGTTCGTCTTCGGCGACAGCGTACAGGTTATTCCGGCGTACCTGTGCAAGAATATGAACCTACTCGACTCGATTGTCATTCCCCCAACCGTCACTTCTATCGGGCAGAGCGCTTTCATGTACTGCTACCGCTTGAAATCCCTTACTTTCCCGCAGGGCATCAAGACCGTTGCAACCAGCATCTTGGAGGGTTGTACGGCACTTGAAGAAGTGTTCATTCCTTCTTCCGTGACGGCCATCAACCAAGATGCGTTCTACGGCTGCTCGGCGTTGCGCGCGATCCATAACCTCGCCTTCACCCCGCAGACCATCACCGAACGTGCGGTCTATAATGTCAACAAGCAGACCTGTATTCTGTATGTTCCGATGGACTATATCGACCTCTACCAAACCGCGAATGTATGGAAAGATTTCCTGAACATCATCGGCGTAGCGACCGACTTGCAGTTTGAGGACCAACTCATCACGGTGACCTACCTCAAGGCCGATGCCGACCACTCGCCCCATTACATGGAGTCGCAACACTGGCAGGTACCACACGCGCCGCGTATAGAGGGATTCACCTTCCTTCGCTGGGAAGTACAAGCTGGCGATCTCGCGGACGGTATCTTCCTCCAAGCCGTTTATGAGGCCAATAACCCGACGGATGTACCACAAGATGTAGTGGTCAATCCCGCCAACAAAGCGCAGAAACTGATTCGAAACGGCAATGTGTATATCCTGCAGGACGACAAACTATATACCATAACTGGAACTAAAATCCAATAATCAATGATACAGAAACAAAAATATGACACCAAGCGTCCGCCGGAGAAAGAGATGATTTTCGGTGTACGCGCAGTGATGGAAGCCATCGATGCCGGCAAAGTGCTGGACAAAGTGCTCGTCCGTCGCGACATGAGTTCGGCTATAGGCCGCGAGTTATTACTGAAATTAGAAGGCACAGGCACGCAGATCCAACGTGTGCCGCTCGAGAAACTGAACCAGTTTACGGACAAGAACCATCAAGGCGTCATTGCTTTCCTGAGTCCAATCGAGTTCACTCCGCTGGATAGCCTGGTGCAGAGCCTGTATGACGAAGGGAAAGTACCTCTGCTCATGTTGCTGGACGGAGTGACGGACGTGCGCAATTTCGGTGCTATCGCGCGTACTTGCGTGTGCGCAGGTGTTCACGCGCTTATAATAGGAACAAGAGGTAGTGCCGCTATCAACGGCGATGCGGTCAAAGCGTCCGCCGGTGCGCTGCATTCGTTGCCTATTTGTAAAGTAGAAAACCTCCAGAACGCTATTAGTTATCTCCGCGACAGCGGTTTGCGTGTGGTAGCTGCCACCGAACATACCGATTGCAACTACACCGAGGTAGATATGACCGTACCGACCTGCATCGTCATGGGATCGGAAGAGAAGGGCATCTACGAGGAGAACCTGAAACTATGTACTGATCAGGTGCGCCTGCCTATGACCGACGTGATCGAGAGTCTTAACGTATCCGTAGCGGCAGGTGTCTTTATCTACGAAGCTGTACGCCAAAGAGGACTATGACCGTTCTTTACGAAGATAATCATATCATAGCGGTTAACAAGACTTGCAACGAGATCGTGCAGGGCGATAAGACCGGTGACACGCCGTTGAGCGAGACCGTCAAGGCGTATATCAAGGAGAAGTACAACAAGCCCGGTGAGGTTTTTCTCGGAGTGACGCATCGTTTGGATCGTCCTACGAGCGGGGTAGTTCTCTTTGCCCGTACATCCAAAGCCCTTACGCGTTTGAACGAAATGTTCAAGAGTCATGAGCAAATCAAAAAGACCTATTGGGCAATTGTACAAGGAGCTCCAAAAGTACCTGAAGCAAGGCTCGAAAATTGGTTAATTCGTAATGAACAGCAAAACAAATCGCATATAGCAAGACCTAACGCCAATAATGCGAAGACAGCTATATTAAATTATAAAACCTTAGTTCGCGGAGAAAACTATACTTTATTAGAGATTGATCTTGAGACCGGAAGACACCATCAGATAAGATGTCAGTTAGCGGCGATAGGTTGTCCCGTGAAAGGCGATTTGAAATACGGGGCAAAGCGGTCTAATCCTGATGGAGGGATTTCTCTTCACGCGCGTAAAATTGAATTTATTCATCCTGTTAGCAAACAAGAAATATGTATTACAGCTCCCGTTCCAAACGATTCTTTGTGGCAGCAATTTGCTGCATTGGTTCATTAGTGGCATATGCCGGCCTTTTGCCGGACACTCTTGTTGCCTTCCCCGGTGCGGAGGGATTCGGCAAATACACCTCCGGAGGTCGTGGAGGCAAGGTAGTCTATGTCACTACGTTAGCCGACGATGCGGAAGGAACAACAGAAGGAAGTCTACGTTGGGCAGTGAAGCAGTATCCGAATGAGCCTTTGACGGTATGTTTTGCTGTGACAGGCGAGATACGGCTCGTTAAGGATCTAAGAATTAACCGTAAGAACTATACGATAGCGGGTCAAACTGCACCCGGAGTAGGTATTGTTATCACGCATAACAAGGTTAACTGCGGTGGATCGGAGAACTTCATTATACGCAATATTCGTTTTCGTATAGGAAGACATGACATCAACGGTAATATTATCACTCAGAATGCTTTTGGCGCAGAGAATTGCAGCAATTATATCATTGATCACTGTGAGTTCGGCTGGTCTACAGAGGAGAATATGAATACCTATGATAGTCATTTTATCACGGTGCAGTATTGTATCGTACATGAAGGTCTGAACGACTCGGGACATCCGAAAGGTGCGCGTGGGTATGGATGTCAGTGGGGTGGTTCTCCGGCAACGTACCACCATAACTTGCTGGTGAATAACAACAAGCGTTCTTGCCGTTTTAACGGTGCGCAGAGCAATGATTACGTGGTCTATTTGGATTATATCAATAATGTGGTATATAATTTCGAAGGCGGTTCGAACGGATGTTACGGCGGTGAAAATACTGC
>JAGCFX010000068.1 GCA_017649925.1 Paludibacteraceae bacterium
TCGCAGTAATACAGACCCACGCGGTCACCGCCACGAACGATATAATCGTCCTTCACGCCGTAACGACGCAGCGAGTTAACAGCAATCTGACCGATCTCATGTTTCGGCAGTTTGGTTACCAGATAAGCCTCGTGACCATAGTTAGCGCACGAAATAGCTACGTTAGCCTCACCACCACCGGGGATGATACGGAAGTGATCAGATTGAATGAAACGGTCTTGTCCTTCCGGACTCAGGCGAAGCATGATCTCGCCCAATGTAATAATTTTAGCCATGATTGTTATATTTTGATTTATGATTGCAACTTAAAATTTGAAGTAGTTTTTTGCGTTGTTGTAGCAGATGTCTTCTACCATCTGTTGCACGCGGGCTTTCTCGTAACCGGTGTACGGGATCATACCGTTCTCGATGTCATTGCCGAGAACGTTACACAACGTACGGCGGAAGTACTCATGACGCGGATACGAGAGGAACGAACGGCTGTCGGTCAACATACCGACGAGACGAGAGAGAAGACCGAGGTTCGAGAGCGCCATCATCTGCTTCTCCATGCCGTCCTTCTGATCGAGGAACCACCAACCAGAACCGAATTGGATCTTACCCGGAACGGAACCATCCTGGAAGTTACCGAGCATGGTAGCGATTACTTCGTTCGCGCACGGGTTGAGGTTATAGAGAATGGTCTTTGCGAGGTGTCCTTCGCTATTCATCTCGTCGAGGAAATGACTCATGGCTTTTGCGGTCGTGAACTCACCGATGGAGTCAAAACCGGTGTCTGCGCCGAGTTGAGCGAACATCTTGGAGTTATTGTTACGGATCGCGCCGTAGTGGTATTGCTGGGTCCAACCCGAAGCGTAGTCCATCTCTGCCTGAGCGTGCAGATAAGCGTGCTTGTACTGACGAATCTCGTACGCGCTCAGTGCCTTGCCGGCGAGTGCTTTCTCGAAGATGGCGTTGATCTCTGCGTCGGTGTACGGCTCATCGTAGAACTCCTCGATACCGTGGTCAGACAGACGGCAACCCATCGACTCAAAGAAGTCATGACGTTTCTGGAGGGCATCTACCATGTCGGCGAAGTTACGGATCTCTACGCCGGCCACCTTAGCCAGTTTCTCGATGTATGCTTTCCATGTAGCGGCTTCGATGTTCATACCTGCGTCCGGACGCCAGGTCGGCAACATACGAACCTCTGCGGTCGGATCTTCTTTGACCATCTTGTGCCATTCGAGGCTGTCAGCCGGATCGTCGGTCGTACAAACGAGTTCTACGTGATAGTGCTTCATCAGTCCGCGCGGACAGAACTTCGGATCGTTAGCGATCAGGTCGTTGCACTTGTCATAGATCGCACGTGCGGTCTCGGGGTTCAGACGCTCCTCGATACCGAAAGCGGTCTTGAGCTCCAGATGAGTCCAGTGGTAGAGCGGATTGCGGAAAGTGTAGGGAACGGTCTCGGCCCATTTTTCGAACTTCTCCCAGTCGGTCGTGTCCTTACCGGTGCAATAACGCTCGTCCACACCGTTGGAACGCATAGCGCGCCATTTATAATGGTCGCCCATGAGCCAGATCTGTGCGATCGACTCGAAGCGTTTGTTCTCGGCAACCATCTGAGGAATAAGGTGGCAGTGGTAATCGATGATCGGCATTTTAGCCGCATGCTCGTGATACAACTCCTGCGCAGTAGCTGTTTGCAGCAGGAAATCTTTGTCCATGAATGCTTTCATAAGATATTTACAGTTAAATGATTGATTGCTTATTTCTTTTCACGCCGCAAAGGTACTCAAAATATTTGAGTATCATGTGTAAAAATTGACGCAAAGCGTGTACAGAGACAATTAATTCTCTGTAACGCTTGTATGTTGGCCGGTGAATTTACGATCCAATTCGGTCAATTCTTCTTCAGGTATATACTCTCTGTATCCGCATTCCGAGCACTTGTAGTTATTATGGAACACTTTGACATGGTAATAAACCTGGTAGTCGTGGTAGAGTGTTGTGGTTCGACTATGATTCCGTTCATTTTCCCTTGAGGTGGTAGTTCTGCCGTCACTCCATTTGGTCGTCACATCCGTCCATGTCTTCCACCGCTCGGTATGGGAGTGAACTGCCTTCGACTCCGGTCGCCATTCGTTGTATTCCCGTTCGAAGGTACGATTTATAAAATCGATGGTCTCCATTCGGCGACAATCTGGACAACGCGTATGAGGATGGGTACCTAACATACGTTCGGCATAAGCCCATCCACTTATTCCGGCTATCACGATGATCGGCAGGAAGAGCCATAAGCACCCCCATACCGCCATCAGTCCGAACCACAAATAGATGGCCACCGCAGCAACAATACCGAAAATAGAAGCGATCGTGCCATCATTGAGGTGGAAATAGAGATATCGGCAGTAGAGTCCAGCTTCCAAGATCAATAACGGAAGGGTCTCCATGAGGAACATCCATGCCAGACCGCACACTACCCACAAAATCAGTGCAATCCACATATAGAACGGCACATCTTTCCATGTCATCTTGGCTTTCTCGGTGTAGTTCTCTGTGTCGGCATTGGCCCATGAACCATATATCGAACCTTCAATAAAATGCGCAAAGAAATCCGTATCTACGATTTTTCCCAAAAACGGCATCCACTTGAGGATATAGCGGTTGTTACCGTGTCCTGACTCATAGCCGCATGTCACAGCCACACTGTCCGCATCATAGACAACGATAGGATTATATATTTTACCGTCATCGGTATCTACAAGTTCAATATTCGGATAATAGGCCAGAAAACCTTTCTTGGTCTTATCAATGACCCAAGCCTGCCGATAGCGCGCATCATTCTCAGCCAACTTATGCCCCATATAGAGACGTTGGAACTTCTCTTTGGTCATATAATAATCGCCCTCTCTGCGTAACTGCATGTCACTCAGGCTGTCCGGCAAAACCGGACGTACAGCAGCCACATTTACAGCGGCTTTCTCGCCGTTTGCCTTGACGATATTGTACTTCAAAGTCCCTTTGTCGCCTTTGGTTTTCGATTTTTCCCGGAAGAGACTCTTAACGGTCACGGGCAGGCTGTCTTTCTTATTGGTCATCATCATCGGGAAGCCCATATCGGCAGCAGGCAGGAGTCCGCGCTCACCATCTTGGGTTTGCACTAACAGTCCATAGGGATAATAATGGGAGCCTTCCACTACACCCAAAAAACGAACCGTATCCCCTTTTTTGAGTTTGGCAACTACCGCATCGTCATTCGCAACGATGGACTCCAAGGAGATATTCTTCTCCAGTACGATCTTCAGAGGTTGATCCGGAAAACTCTTCTTTAGAAAAACACGCTGACCAACGAGGATCAGAACAAGTACAATAACACCTGCAAAAGTCGCAGCATGAGGCAGTTTGATGTGTTCCATGTTGTGTATAGAATTCAAATTTGCTGCAAAAGTAGTAAAAAATTTTGATATGTGCAATTTTTTTAGTATCTTTGCAGCGTTTTTGGTCAATTATGAGCAGTTTGGCAGACATACGGCAGCCGATAGAGGCCAGTTGGAAGCGATACGAGAAGGTATTGCATGAGTCATTTCGCGCAGATGACAAGATCCAGCAGAAGGTGCTGGATTATATTGCTGCGCGTAGCGGCAAGCAGCTTCGTCCGCTTTTGGTTTTGCTATGCGCACAGATATGCAACCCTGTCACAGACAAGAGTCTTCGCTCAGCAGTAGCATTAGAAATGCTACATAACGCGAGTCTGGTACATGACGATGTAGTAGATAACTCCGACACCCGCCGTGGTCAACCGGCCGTACATACGCAATGGACCAACAAAGTAGCGATCCTCACGGGGGACTATATGTTAGCCAAAGTGATTGGTCTGGTAGCGGAAGTGCGGAATATCCGGATTTTAGAGATCGTCTCGGAGTTAGGCCGCAGTCTAAGTAGCGGCGAGATGCTACAGTTGCATGTAGGTCAATCGATGTGGATTGACGAAGAGCGCTATTTGAAGGTTATTGACCAGAAGACCGCCCACCTCTTCCAAGCCTGCGCAGAAGCCGGTGCGGAGAGTGCAGGATGCACTCCGCGGCAACGCAAAGCGCTGCGCGATTACGGCCGATTATTAGGCCTTTGTTTTCAGATAAAAGATGATATCTTTGACTACAGCGATTTGGAAGAGATCGGCAAACCGACGATGAGTGATTTGCAGGACGGCAAAGTGACGCTTCCTTTGATCGAGGCGCTGCGTCGCGCACCGAAAGAAGAGGCAGAGCATATCAAACAATTAGGAGAACGCCTGATTGCAGGACAAGGGGACAATACACCACGAACAAAAGAAGAGCAGGCAAGGATATTAGATGAGATCAAGGCATTTGTGCTTCGATTCAAAGGCGATGAATACGCCGTGCAGAAGATGCTAGCCTATAAAAAACAAGCCACAGAAGCATTAAGTATCTTCCGTGACAGTGCAGAAAAAAGAAGTCTGATTGCGTTACTCGACTTCGCCATCAATCGAGTTCAATAGTTGTTCTTTTAGATTTTCATCGCTGATGGTAGCGAGGACATCTTTCATAAACGCGGCGACAAGGAGTTGACGCGCTTTTTGTTTGTCAATGCCCCGCTGCTGCATGTAGAAAAGGGCTGATTCATCAAGTTGTCCGGTTGAAGCACCGTGCGTAGCTTTGACATCATCAGCATAGATCTCCAGCTGCGGCTGTGTACGCATCTCTGCTGCATCGGACAGCAACAGATTGCGGTTGGTCTGGTGCGCTTCGGTCTTTTGCGCATCCTGAACGATCTTCAGATCACCTACAAACCGTCCGTGGGAATTATCATCGAGTACGAATTTAAGAAGCTGGTTCGACGTTCCTCCTCCGACAGCGTGCGTGACATGCGTCTCGGTAGTAACGGATTCGTCGCCATGCAAAAAAGCGAGAGCGTAAATCTCCGTTTGGCATCCTTCGCCGGCTTGCTCAACGATAATATTATTGGTGGCGAAAGCAAAATTAAGCACATGGATTTTGAGAACAGAACCGGCCTCTTGCACTATGTGCAGGTTTACCGATTCGTTAAGGAAAACCCGCTCAAACGTCTCGCCACTATGAATAGTTATCTCGCTCATAGATTTAAGCCTTCATAACCTTTCTCTTCGAGTTCGAGGGCGAGAGATTTGTCTCCGGTTTTAACGATTTTTCCATCCGCCAGAACGTGGACAAAGTCCGGAACGATGTAGTCCAAGAGACGCTGATAGTGAGTGATGACGATAGATGCATTTTGCGGCGTCTTGAGGCGGTTAACACCCTCGGCTACTATGCGGAGAGCATCGATGTCGAGACCTGAGTCTGTCTCATCGAGGATGGAGAGACAGGGTTCCAACATCGCCATCTGGAAAATCTCGTTCTTCTTCTTTTCTCCTCCGGAGAAACCTTCGTTAACCGAGCGGTTATTGAGTTTGTCGGGCAGCTCAAGCATTTTTTTCTTCTCCCGCATGAGTGCCAGAAACTCGCGTGGCGAGAGCGGTTCTTTGCCTTCGTACTCACGCTTGGCATTCAGCGCAGCGCGCATGAAGTTCGTCATGCTCACACCCGGTATCTCTACGGGATATTGAAAACTAAGGAACACGCCTGCACGCGCACGTATTTCAGGCTCCATCTCCAGCAGGTTCTGCCCTTTCAGATACACTTCGCCGGCAGTCACTTCGTAGGCCGGATTACCGGTTAGAACAGCCGAGAGTGTTGATTTACCGGCACCATTTGGCCCCATGATAGCATGTACCTCGCCTTCATTAATCACAAGATTGACCCCTTTCAGGATCTCTTTGCCGCCGATGGAAGCATGAAGGTTTTTTATTTCCAATAATTTGCTCATTTCTTTTAAATAGTAAACTTTCAGAGTTGGCTCATAACCACTTCTCCTACCGCTTGCAAGGTGGATTTGGAGATGTTATCCATGTTATCTTTGCGGGTGTGCCACCAGTGCGGGAAA
>JAGCFX010000069.1 GCA_017649925.1 Paludibacteraceae bacterium
ATAATAAGACTATTCAAAAGGCTATTGAGAGTTATCGTATAACGGACGAGCAAAAGGCTTTGTTAAGGACCTTTCGAGTGAAATGAAAAAGATACTATTTTTACATGGCTTTTATGCAAGCGGGCAATGCGTGCCGGCTGTGGCGTTACGCGAGGCTTTTGCCGGTAAAGCAGACGTGCTCACTCCGGATCTTCCCATGCATCCGAATGAGGCACTTGCTTTCATTCACGAACTGACAGATAGCGAAAAACCCGATTTGCTGATAGGCAACAGTTGTGGTGCATTCTACGCACAGATGATAGCTTCTACCCGACAGCTTCCTGCCCTACTTGGCAATCCGCATTTCCAGATGTCCGAGTTCCTAAGCCAACGCATCGGGCAGCACGAATACAAGTCTCCGCGCAAGGATGGTAACCAATCATTCGTTATTGATGAAGCCTTGGTTGGTGAGTTCGCCGCATTGGAAGCTACCCAATTCGACAACTGGAATCCTCTGTTCCGCGACCATGTGTGGGGATTATTCGGCGAACAAGATACTTTAGCGCATTTTGAACAGCTTTTCTTGCAATACTATTCGCATTCATTCCATTTCCCCGGTGGTCACACTCCCACTGACGACGAAGTCCGCAATTGGTACGTACCACTGGCAGAGAAAATGTTAATGGAACTATGACCATGCAACCTCTGCCTCCCTCCTCATCCCCCGATAGATATCCGTGTACATCCAGCCGTAAAAGTGCTTGTAGTCCTTTCTGTCCGGTGCGAACGTGGCGCGGTACTCCGCGTACTTTTGCTGCCAGATCCGCGCCTGCTCTCTATCCTCCTCGCCATACTCCTCCGGATGATAACACACACGCTCAATGTCGTGCGCCATCCGTTGCGCTGCTTTGATCATCTCTCTGTTCCGCGTTGCACCCTCAGCCCATTCCCCTTCATGGAAATGGTACGTGTACACCAAGTGCACCTTACTCCCGTCTTCATCTATCCATTTCTCTCCCCAGTAATGCCACTTGCACACTAACCGTGCCCGCTTAGCTTGACCGTCTTTTACACTGTCCAGTGCGCCTTTCACTATGTCAATTGCATCTACAAATGTTACTCTTGCCATATTCGTTGTTATTTTATGGCAGCCTTTTTGGGCTGCCCGTTATTATGTTTCCGTTATTGATCCGTTTCCGGTCCATTTTTGATCCATTATCGAGAGTATCCTAGACTTTAGTCCTACCCTCAAGCCAATCACGCCCCAACCTCACCCTTCCCTGCCTTTTGCATTTTTCTCGCTCTAGAACTGCTGCCACATCGTCCATTAGGTCGGGTGACATCCGACAATAATTTTTTGTCATGTCGCTGTGTCGCTCTTGCCGCTCTTCTATCATCTTGTTGATTATGTGCTTTTTGCACCACAAAATAGCGCACAAAAACAGCGACACAGCGACACAGCGTCATCCTACTTTTTTGTAGTTGGCATAATTAATCTTCTGTACCAAGCCATTCTCTATCCAACTCAGATTCCATCTTTCTGCTGTTCTCTTGGATATACCTTGCCGTTTAGCCTCTTCTGCCAATGCCTTATGGTTATATTCCCCTCCCAGCCTCTCATACAACATCTGTTTCTGGCAGTTCGTCTCCACCTGCGGTACCAGCTCCGCTTTCTCTCCTTCTATCATCTTATACGCCACAGCTGCATGCAATATCAGCTTCCCGCCTATCATCTCCGCCGCCTCATAGTCCTCATCACTGCATTGCAGCACTTTGTTCGTTGCGTCCGAATCCAATTCGGACATCAGCCTCATCGCTGTCAGTATCATCGCTATCCTCTCTATCTGCACAACCATCCTCACTACCGCCGAGTGGAAGTTCTCGCCGAGCATCCCTATCAGCGCCTTGTACTCCATACTCAAGTGCTCCGCTAAGCGGCTCTTCTGCTCCTTGGTAAGTGCCCACTCCTGTTCAGGATTGCTATGCAGCCGTTCGCATAATCTCGCCAACTGCTGACCGACTTGCCTGCTGACAGGTTCAGTCGGAGCTGAGGCTTCAACATACCGCCTGTCGAACGCATGCGTATCGCGTACAATAAGCGGTAACAGACGCGAGAAGTAACCATTCTCGATGCTCGGCACGAGGTGATGGTACTGACTGAACGTGCCTGTAAGCAGAACCGACAACTGCGGGCAGGGAATAACCTGCATCTCTTTCACGCGGTTATGGCTGACTGTTTCGTGTTCAGCCGCCTTGCGCAGGATGGAGTTGTAAGTAGCGGCCTGTGACTTCCAGATATCGGTAATCACAGAGCCCTCACTTTCATGTACATAACCCCGACCGCCGTTCTCGTACAAACGCTTAAAGAATGCAGGAAACGTGCTGTCGCCCGGGATGAGTGTCGGATAGATTGCTTCCACTGGGCGCACCATCTCCAAAGCCTGACTCGCTATACCTTTGCCGCTTGCAGCCGCAGCGAGGATGAAACATTGCAGGTTGGCGTAATACTTCTTACCCGTCATTCCATAGCGGAAATACAGATTATGCAGACAAGCGCTGGTGGCAGTGAGTGTAGCCATCAGCAGCATATCCCGCTCTGCAGGTGTTGCGGCTTGCGAGAGCATCTTCTGTAGTGGCTCTGGCAAGGTAGCAAGGTTCAGATACTCGACGATACGCAGATCGTCCATGTCTTGGCTGTCCTGTGCAGGCTCAGCCGGTACGATTAGGTTTTTGTTCATAGTTAATAAAATTGGTTTTTATAAATGTTCGAAAGACAATACAACACCCCTCTATATATCATACACCAAGTTGCCCGTATTGAGAACTGATGTGATAGCGCTCAAAAACATATGCCCCTCTATATAATAGTAACACGGCTATAACCTTCAGAGGGGGATTTTGGTGGATTTTGGCTATATAATGGTGATTTTTTCAAGACTTGTTAGTATTTTTTAACATTATTGCGAGGCGTAGTTTGAATTATTGCAATCTTATTTGATAATCAGATTGATAGCATGCGTAAAATTGTTGATTTTCGCGTATTGCAGGTATCAAAAACCAATCAAATCAGGTCAAAAACGCCCCAAAACGGTCAAAAAATACAAAAAAATCACATTTTTGGCTTTTGTGTATAAAAATTTGCACCTTTTTTGTCGAAAATCCAAAATCTGCTACAAATATACGTTAAAGAAATTGTGCTTTCCAGGGCTGAAGTGGAGATAATTCACCTGTATAGCCTCAATTTCAAGGGCTGTATGAGTTGCTTCTTATGCAAACGCAAAGGCAATCTGGACATAGCAAAACAGCAGGTTTCACTAAAGATTGCAAATTTAGGGTTTTGAATAAAAAAACGGCATCTCTCTTGCAGATGTCGATTTTTTTTCGTATCTTTGTTGGCATGAACCATAGTACACCTATACCGGAATAGTAGTATTAACCCATAAAAACCTCAAACTTGTGAAACGTTTCAAACTTTTCATTTTCGTACTCGCCTTAGTGGCGAATGTGCCTTCTGCGTGGGCAGATGCCAGCGGCTCATGCGGCGATGACCTTAACTGGACATACGTCGAGTCCACTCACACTCTCACCATCACCGGCTATGGAGATATGTATGATTATACTAATTCTTCTTCTTCTCCGCTTGCTCCTTGGTATAGTTATCGAAATGACATCACTTCGGTGTCTCTGCCGGATGGTCTGACGCGCATCGGAAACTATGCTTTCTTGAGCGCCCAGATAACCTCTTTCACCCTCCCAAGCTGTATAACCTCAATAGGTAATAGTGTTTTCCATAGTTGCCCGATGACGGATGTATATGTTTCGTGGACTGACCCGACCGCTATTACTCTAGCCACCGGTGCTTTTAACAGCAATAAATCTATTAGCAATGTTAACCTCCATGTGCCGGCAGGAACATATGCTCTCTATGCAGCGAATGCACCATGGAGTGGCTTTAATATCCTTGACCCGATTGGCGGTAAATGTGGCGATAACCTCATATGGTCATATAATTCTTCTACTACGACCCTCACCTTCACCGGCTCGGGAGATATGTATAGTTATGCTGAGGACAAAGTGCCATGGAAAGATTATAAACCGTACATCACTTCGATTGTCTTACCGGAGGGATTGACCATCATCGGAGGCCAGGCTTTCCAGGGTTGTACCAGTCTGCCATCTATCGACATTCCGAGTAGTGTGACAATGATCTACGGTAATGCATTTAATGGATGCACCAATCTGGAAACGGTTACGTTTGCCGGTAGTAACCTGACCCTCATAGGAGGCTCTGCTTTCAAAAATTGTACCGGTCTGACTTCTATCACGCTTCCGAATAGCGTGGCCACCATTAGCGCCTATGCTTTCTCCGGATGCACCGGTCTGACGTCTGTTACCCTCTCGGAGGCTTTGACTTCCATTGCAAACTATGCTTTCTCCGGATGCACCGGTCTGCATGATGTGACGGTTCATTGGACGGATTTGTCCGGTATTACAACCGCGGCAAGTACTTTCAACGGCCTTACTACTTCCAATATCAACCTCCATGTGCCGGCAGGAACATATGCCACTTATGCGGCAGCTGCGCCTTGGAGTAGTTTTAAGATCCTTGACCCCAATTACTTCGGTCAATGTGGCGAAACCTTGTTCTGGGAGTATAACCCGAGCAATACCACTCTCACCATCACCGGTAGCGGAGATATGTATAACACGTATGGAACAACTACCAAACCATGGGAGGATTATAAAGGACAAATCACGTCTGTTGTTCTGCCGGATGATTTGACCTCGATAGGAAAGAATGCTTTCTATCAATGCTCCGCTCTAACTTCCATCAATATCCCAGCCACCGTGGAGAGTATTGGACAATATGCTTTCTGTGGTTGTACCGGTCTGCAGTCTATCACTATCCCTGCGAGTGTGACCAGCATCGGAAATAATGCTTTCAAAAATTGCACCAATCTGGCTGAAGTTCACTTTGCTGCCGGTATCGAGTTAACGAGCATCGGAGATTATGCTTTCAGCAGATGCTACGCTCTTACCTCTATTACTATTCCGGAAAGCGTGCTCAGAATAAAGAGTAATGCTTTCTATAATTGCACCGGTCTGAGTACTGTTATTATTCCAAGTAGTGTAAAATATATCGAAGGTTTCTCTTTCCAGAACTGCACCAATCTGCACGATGTGTATGTGAATTGGGGAACAAACCCTCCTTCTCTTGACACGTATGTGTTTGACGGTGTTGATATTGCTGCAGTCAACCTCCATCTGCCGTTTGCGGCGTGGAGTAATTACGAAACTGCAACCACTTGGAAGAATTTCAAACATGTGCCGGTGGTAACGGCCAAGGGGGACCCGGAGCATGCAGGCGTATATTACAGCACGTTCTATCACGTTAGTACCAAATATGCTCTGCCTGCCGGCGTGGAGGCTTATACAGCCCAACTCAACGGTGCGGAACTGAACCTCACGAAGATTGCCGAAGAGGGAGATGTGCTGCCGGCAGCCACGGCAGTTATCCTCAAGTCCTCCGTCGAAGACTATGAGCTTGTACCGTCCGACGCTTCGCCTGTGACGGCAGGAGAGAACGACCTACAGGGCGTGGATGCGGCAACGTCTGCTCCGGCTAACTGCTACGTGCTCAGCGGGCAGTCGACGGACCATAGCGTCAGTGGCGTCGGGTTCTATCAGTTCTCGGGCACGCTGGGTGCACACAAGGCCTATCTGACTATACCCAGCGGATCACCTGCTCCGAAACGTATCTGTTTTGCCTACGGCACAACAACGGACATCGAGGCTACTGCCGACGCCGCAACGCAAGGAGCAAAGAAGATGCTCCGCAACGGTCAGCTCGTCATCCTCCTCGACGGAGTGGAATATAACGCTCAAGGACAATTCATTCGCTAATCACTAATCAGCTAATCATTATGAAACGCTATATCATCCCTCAAACCATCGCAACGCCTCTGATGAGCGTTCGAGTGTTATGCTCCAGCGGCGGCACAAACAGTACTCCGGTCAACGAGATTCCGACGAATGACCAATGGTAGCGCGTTCGGCAACCCGAAGGCCGCTACGAACATGACGATGATTGCTACCGTTGAGGGTGAAGGCCTGAAGGCGTACATCGGCGTTCGTGTCAAGTAGTTATCAGCAAGGATAAAACAGAAATTGTATGAACGTTGAGGAATATAGAGATTACTGCCTCTCGTTAGGCACGGATGTAGAGGAGAAGCTGCCGTTTGTCAAGTTCAAGAACGGCGACGGGGTACTCGTATTCTACGTGTGCGGGCATATGTTCTGCTTCTTCGATCTGAATGATTTTCAGGTTATCTCGCTCAAGTGCCAGCCCGAACGGATCGACGAACTGAAAGCCGAATTTGATTGTGTCGGCAATCCGTACAACGAGTCGCCCAAACACTGGATCGGTCTTGACCCGCATACCTCGCCGGACGCACTCACCAAAGACCTTATCCGCAATTCATACGAGATTGTCAAAGCCAAATATAGCAAGAAAAAATGATGACAGAACGGGAAAAAATGTTGGCAGGCGAAGTGTATGACGCCTGTGACGCGGAGTTGTTGGCAGACCTCAACCGCGTGAAAGTGCTGTGTCAGCAGTACAACAACCTGCTGCCGACGGATTTTGCGGGGCGGAACAAGATGATCCGTGATATCTTGGGTCAGGCGGATGAAGACACGTTCATCAACCAGCCTTTCTATTGCGATTACGGCAAGCATATCCGCGTTGGCAAACACTTCTTTGCCAACTTCGGGTTGACTATATTAGACGAAGCCTATGTGACCATCGGCGACGACTGTTTCTTAGGACCGGGCGTGCATATCTACTGCGCGTGCCACAGCACCAACCCTGTTGAGCGCAAAACCCGTCGTCAGGAATGGGCGAAACCCGTGACCATCGGCAATGATGTGTGGATAGGCGGCAATGTGACCATCCTGCCCGGTGTGACGATAGGTGATAATTGTACGATAGGCGCAGGCTCGGTTGTCACACGCGATATCCCCGCCAACTCCATCGCTGCCGGCAATCCTGCCAAAATAATCAGGACAATTGAAAAAAATGAACTCTATGAAAAATAACAAAGTCATTCTCCTTACTGGTGCGAGTAGCGGCATCGGTTATGACACCGCGGTTGCGTTGGCGCAACAGGGAC
>JAGCFX010000070.1 GCA_017649925.1 Paludibacteraceae bacterium
CAAGAACGGTTTGATGAAGAAAACGACTCTGGAGGCTTATTCCCGTCCTCGTGCCAACGGTATCATCGCCCTCGGCTTGCGTGAAGGCGACGAGTTAATCGGCGTGACGCTGACCGACGGACAGAGCGAGATGTTGGTTGCTTCATACAACGGTAAAGTATGCCGTTTCAACGAAGGTGGCGTGCGTCCGATGGGTCGTTCGGCAACGGGTGTGAAGGCTATTACACTCGAGGAAGATGGCCAGGATCGCGTGATTGGCACGGTTTGTGTAGAGAAGAATACAGATAAGACTATTCTCGTTATCTCGGAGAACGGATTTGGTAAGCGTACCCCGGTCGATGATGAAGAGGGTAATCCTATCTATCGTGTGACCAACCGTGGCGGCAAGGGCGTTAAGACGATTGAGATAACGGAGAAGACCGGCAAACTGATTGGTATTCAGGCTGTAACCGACGAAGATGACCTGATGCTAATCACGAAATCCGGTACTGCAATCCGCATGGATATCTCCACTATCCGTCAGACCGGCCGTGCCGCACAAGGCGTCAAACTGATTGAGCTCCAGAAACGTAACGACACGCTGATGAGCGGTTGTATCGTTCCGAAAGAAGAACAGGAAGAAGGAGTGAATGAAGTAGAGAACGAGGGAAGTAGTGAAGAAAACAACAACGAAAATCAAGAATAATATGAAAAAGTCATTGATTTTGGCAGCATTGGTGCTGATAAGTTCCGGCTGCTTCGCACAAAAGAACCCGTTGGTAAAGAAAGCAAAGAGTTACGCTATGGCGGAGACTCCTGATTTCACGGCAGCCCGCGCTTCCATCAAAGAGGCTATCGAGGCAGAGCCTACCGCCGAGACCTACTATTGGGCAGGAATGATCGGCTATCAGGAGTTGACCAATGAGAACTACAACCAATACATGGGTAAGGGCGTGGACCAAGCTCGTGCCGGTGCGGCTGTGGAAGAGAGTTATGCTTATTGGCTCAAAGCCGATGAGTTGGCTATGATCCCGACAGTTGACAAGAAAGGCCGTGAGGTGGTGGACCAGAAGACGCGTAATAACATCACCAAAAAGATGCTGGAGTACTACAAGAACCAGGAACTGGTGAAATACGGTATTTATCTGAATGACCAGAAAGACTACGCCGGTGCGTTCAACGCCTTCAAGTTACATGTGGCTATTCCTGATCTGCCGATGATGCAGAACGAGAAACTGCAGAAAGAGATGCCGCGTGACACGACGTATATCCAATACAAGTATTATGCCGCTATCTTCGCCGTACAGAGTGAGATGCACGAAGAGGCTATCGCATTGCTTGAGGAGTTGAAAGACGGCGAATACGAGGCTGTTTCTGTTAATCAGTTCTTGTATCAGGAGTATGCTACTCTCAAGGATACCGCTAAGTTCGTGGCTACGCTGCAGAACGCTGTGGTTCGTTTCCCGAAAGAGCCGTGGTTCCTGCAGAACCTCATCAACTATTATATCTTCTCCGGTCAGGAACAAGTGGCAGTGGACTATCTGGCACAAGCTATCGAGCGTGAGCCGAACGTAGCGCAATACCACCATATCAAAGGTAATCTGGACGAGAACCTCGGTAACTATGAAGAGGCGCTGAAGGATTTTGATGAGGCTTTGCGTTGTGATCCGAATCTGGCAGACGCTATGGCAGGTAAGGGTAGAGTATATTACAACCAGGCTGTTAAGTTGAACGAGGAAGCTGCGCTCATCTCCGATAACAAAGCTTACAAAAAAGCGTTAGAGGATATGAACGAGGTATTCCGTCAATCGCTGCCGTTCTTCGAGAAAGCACACGAGATGGCACCCGAAGATCGCACGTATATGCAAGTGCTCAAAGGTCTCTATTATCGCTTCCACATGGAGGATAAATACAACGAGATCTCCGAGAAACTCAGCAACCTCTAATGGGTAGAATTCTCGCAATAGACTACGGTCGCAAGCGTACAGGATTAGCCGTTACGGATGTTCTCCGCATAACGGCTAATCCCTTGCTTACGATTGAAACGAAAGATGTAACAAGCTGGTTGACAGACTATTTTGCGAAGGAACAAGTGGACGAAGTAGTCATTGGTCATCCCACACAAATGAACGGAAAGGATTCGGAGAGCATGAATTATATCCGGCCGTTCATTGGTGTATTCAAAAAAACATTTCCTGATAAACCTATAACTATGTACGACGAGCGCTTTACCTCTGTGTTGGCGCATCGAGCTATGGTAGCCGGAGGCATGAAGAAAAAGGACCGGCAAGACAAAGCCGTGGTGGATAAGATAGCGGCGTGTATTATTTTGGAAGATTATTTGGAAAGCAAACTATGATATTACCTATTTATTTGTACGGACAGCCTGTTCTGCGTAAGCCGACAGAAGAGATAGAGCAGACGCCGGAACTGAAGCAGTTCATCGCTGATATGTATGAGACGCTGACGCAAGCGGAAGGATGCGGTTTGGCGGCTCCGCAAGTAGGCAAGCCTTGGCGGTTGTTTATCGTTGACGGCTCTGAACTGGAGGAGGATTATCCTGAATGCAAAGGATTTAAGAAGACATTCGTCAATCCGGAACTGCTCGAAGAAAGTGAAGAGACGTGTTCCTATTCGGAAGGATGCCTCTCACTACCCGGTATCAGCGAGAACGTGGTGCGGCCGGTAAGCGTGAAGATGCGTTATCTGGACGAGAACTTTGAGGAACATGAAGAGACCTTCACGGGCTTCTGTGCACGTATCGTACAGCATGAATACGACCATCTGGAGGCGCATGTGTTCACAGACCGTATTTCTCCTATCCGTAAGACCTTCGTGCGCAACAAACTGGCGGCAATTGCCAAAGGCAAAGTAGGCGCAAGATACAAATATAAACGTCAATAATGAGTCTGTTTGATATTCTATTGATTTCCATAGGTTTGGGAATGGATTGCTTTGCCGTCAGCCTTGCGCAAGGCTTGGGCGCGGATGATGACTTGTGCGGCAAAGATGTCAAGCCTGTTCCTTTTTCAATGGCTATACTCTTCGGCTTTTTCCAGGGCGTGATGCCGCTGATCGGATATCTGGCAGGTAATACGTTCTCTTCGTTTTTTAGCATTTATGCCCCTTGGATTGCTTTGATATTGCTTTCCGTTATCGGCGGCAAGATGATCATTGAGAACTTCCGCCCTAAAGACAAAACCGAGCCTAAGGTTGACTGGTCCGTCAAGCATCTGTTTGTGTTAGCTATCGCTACGTCTATTGACGCGTTGGCTACCGGTGTGATTTTTATTCCGTGTCCGCGCATGTTGCAGAATGGGCTTTTAACAATCGGAATGACGAGTTTCTGCATGTCTCTCGTAGGTTTTGGTATTGGTGCCAGGGTTGGCAGACTCAAGATAAAAGCAGGCCTGATAGGTGGCATTATCCTTATCTGTATAGGCCTTAAGATATGGATAGAAGGCTTCTTTTTGCAATAATACGATCTAAGCTATGTTCCTCATTCAAAATACATTAGTCAGTCTGGACGTTCTGGAGAAGGAGTTTTGCTGCGACCTCGATGTGTGTCGTGGTTGCTGTTGCATTGAGGGAGATGCAGGGTGTCCGTTGACGGAAGAAGAGGAAGCAAAGATAAACTCTATACTGCCGATTCTGCTGCCCGAGATGACCAAAGAGGCAAGAGCGGTGGTGGAGGCGCAAGGCATAGCGTATAATGACCCTTCCGGCGAACGTGTCTCGTCCATCGTCAATGAAAAAGACTGTGTCTTTGCCCGTACGGACCACAATGGATGGTGTTACTGCCTGATAGAGAAAGCCTACAACGCCGGAAAGATAGATTTTAAGAAACCGATATCGTGCCATTTGTATCCCGTGCGCCTTACAAAAGTAGGGGAATATACGGGAGTGGAATACCATCGCTGGGATATATGCCATTGTGCACGACAGAAAGGAAAGAAAATGCATCTGCCTTTATATCAGTTTCTTAAAGAACCGCTGATTCGTCGTTTTGGCGAAGATTGGTATAATGAACTGGAATTAACAGCCACAGAGTGGAAAAAACAATGCGCGCAGAGATCATAACGATAGGAGACGAATTGCTCATCGGTCAAGTGGTGGACACCAACTCCGCCTGGATAGCCGAAAAACTCAATGAATACGGCATAGAGTTGTATCAGATAACGTCTGTGCATGACCAGCGAGAGCATATCATCGCGGCATTAGATGAAGCGTTCGGCAGAGCCGATATAGTACTTACAACCGGAGGATTAGGGCCTACAAAGGATGATATCACAAAGCATGTGCTGTGCGAGTATTTCGGTACGCACCTTATTGAAGATGCCCGCGTGCGCACGCATATCGAGCATCTCTACAGCAATAGACCCGATGTACTCAACCGTTTGACAGCGACGCAATGGCTTGTGCCGGAGAATGCAGAGATATTGGAAAACAGAGTAGGTAGTGCGCCGCTGATGGTTTTTCATCATGGCCAACAACTGCTTGCTTCTATGCCGGGCGTGCCCTATGAAATGAAGATAGCTATGGAAGAACAAATACTTCCATATATCGGACGTGCTACTGCAAGTATCATTCATAAAACGCTACAAGTCACAGGAATAAGCGAGTCTGCATTAGCTATTTTATTGGACGAATATGAAGCTTCTATGCCCGCATCTTTGCATTTGGCATACTTGCCTAAAGATGGTGTTATCCGGCTTCGTCTGTCCGCTTATGGTGATCTTCCGGAGGAGGGTGTGACCCGTTGGTTTGGTCGTCTTAAAGTGCTTGTAAAAGACTATTTGATTGCCGATACGGATGAACCGCTCGAAGTGCTTGTGGGCAACATTTTGAAGGCTCGCCACCAAACGATATCCACCGCAGAGTCCTGTACTGGCGGTAAACTGGCGGCGTTATTAAACAAACATGCAGGCAGTTCGGCGTTCTATTGGGGCTCTATTATCAGTTATGACAACTCGGTCAAAGAACATCTTTTAGGCGTGCCTGAGGAAATGATCAAAAAGCACGGAGTGGTAAGCGAAGAGGTAGTACGCGTTATGGCGGAGTCTGTTCGCAAACAACTCAATACTGACTTTAGTATTGCTACCAGTGGTATTGCCGGTCCTTCCGGAGGCACGGAAACAAAGCCTGTCGGCACGGTTTGGATAGCTTGGGCAACGCCGAAAGGCACTACGGCTGAGTGCTTCCAACTGGGCAAGTTGCGGGAACAGGTAACTGACCGCGCATGTACCAAAGCCCTTATCGGGTTATTGAAGAGATTAGAAGAATGAACGCAATAGAGCAATTTTTATTCGAGCCGTCCATCACGCAGTCGCTCTTATGGCTGACGATTGTGATGACAATAGGTTTGTGGCTGGGCGAGAAAGCAAAAATAAAGAGTTTCTCGTTGGGTGTAACGTGGGTACTCTTTGTCGGTATCGCGTTAGCTTCTATGGGTGTTAAAATAGACCATTCGGTGGCGCAGTTTGCCAAGGATTTCGGCTTGATACTCTTTGTCTATTCCATTGGTTTACAGGTAGGCCCGTCTTTCTCTCCTTTTAAAAAAGGAGTGCTGCAACTGAATATGCTTGCCGCGGCAATTGTGTTGCTCGGTTGTGTGTGTACCATTGTGCTGCATTATATCACCGGTATTGACATGTCCACTCTTGCGGGCGTAATGTCCGGTGCCACAACTTCAACACCATCTTTGGCAGCAGCACAGCAAGCGTATTTCGATATCAAGGGTACGTCCAATCCCGATATCGCAACAGGTTACGCTGTGGCTTATCCGCTGAGTATAGTGGGACTTATTCTCGCTTTTGAACTCGTGCGCAAAGCCTTCAAAGTGAGTCTGCCGGAGGAGGAGAAACGACTTAAAGAAGCAGCCAAAGAGACAACGGAAGAGCCTGTATGTGTGGATATTACGCTCAATAACCCTCAGATTGACGTGCTCACGATGAATGAGTTGCTACGTCTCTGTCCGGTAAAAGAGATGGTGGTTAGCCGTGTTATCAGACCGGACGGTTCAGATGAGTTGGTAAACGAGCAGACGACGTTCAGTAATGGTGATATACTCCGTGTATTGACAGACAAACAGCATATTGACGGATTGCGTCTTTTGGGACAGATGAAAGATTATGACTTGCGCGTGCAGTCCGAGAAATCTGACCATCTCATCTCGCGCCGCATTGCGGTCACGCGACCGGAATGTAACGGCAAACGCATCCGTTCGTTCAATCTACGCCAGCAGTACCATGCTACCATCACCCGCGTCAGTCGTGCCGGTATTGACTTACTCGCTACGCCGGATCTTATTCTGCAACTCGGAGACCGCATCATGGTCGTTGGAGACAAAGACGACGTGAGTAGGGTAGCTGACACGTTCGGAAACGAGCTGAAACGTCTTGATGCGCCGCATCTATTGCCTGTTTTCTTCGGCATGGTGCTGGGTATATGCGTCGGACTGCTGCCTATTCCGATTCCCGGAATGGGCTCAACGTTCAAACTTGGATTGGTGGGCGGTTCGTTGATTGTTGCTATCCTCATCGGTCACTACGGACCATATTATAATATCGTCACTTTCTCCACTACTTCGGCGAATCGTATGCTCCGTCAGGTCGGACTCACGCTTTTCTTGTCGGCCTTGGGTCTCTCCGTAGGAGAGAACTTTGTACCTACGCTCGTCAACGGCGGTTATTTATGGATTGGGTACGGATTCCTCATCACGCTGATCCCACTACTTGTTGTGGGCGCGGTAGCGTATAAGTGGCTGCATATGAACTATTTTAATGTGGTCGGTCTGATGGTCGGATCGATGACCTGTGCCATGGCCTTGCCCTATGCTCAGTCGCTATCCAACGAGAATGACCAAGTGGCGGTCGGCTATGCTACGCTCAGTCCGTTCACTACTTTCTTGCGTGTTATGGCGGGACAACTAATCGTGCTTTTCTTCTGTTCTTTCACTTCGCCAGATTCCATCACGCCGCAACCGCTTCCTAACACTATAAATACTTCTATAGGCGAAGAATATGGTCCGACGTTTACGATAGATGACAATACGCTTTATTTCGTGGGCCTTAACCGCTCGGAAACGAATATGACGGAAGATATCTTCGTCTCCCGTAGAGATAGGAAAACCGGCGAGTGGAGTACCGCACAGATGGTACCGGGGTTAAGCAATCCCTACCGCAACGAGGCGCCGACTTCCATCTCCGGCGATGGGCGAACGATGTTACTCTTTATGGAAGGACGAATGTGTTTCTCTGTGCGCGGACAGCAAGGATGGTCTGAACCTCGTCCGCTGCCGCGACACTTGCAACTGGGCAACTGGCAGGCGGACGCCATGATCTCTGCGGATGGCTCTGCACTTCTTTTTGCCGCTAACTATCCTGCGGAAGGAGAAGAGAAGCCGAGTCTTAATATCTTTGTCTCTGAGCGAACGGAGAACGGGTGGAGTAAACCTTATTCGATAGGTTCGACTATCAACACCGCGGGCATGGAGCGCTCGCCGTTCCTGCATCCCGACATGCAAACGCTCTATTTCTCTTCTGACCGACCGGGCACACGTGGCGAACTCGATGTGTGGGTAAGCCGGCGTTTGGCGGATAGCTGTTGGAACTGCTGGTCAGAGCCCGAGAACCTCGGCGAAACGATTAATACCAATGGTCGTGACTGCTGGTATAAGATCTCTGCCGATGGTCAGACGGCATATTACGCGCAGAAGAACGGTCGCAAACAGGATATCTATTCCGTCACGTTACCTGAAGACAAGCGTCCGCAGACCATCACCGTTTTGCGCACCAACGAACCCGTTGCAATCAATAACTTACTCTTTGAAACGGGAAAAGATATTATCATGCCTGCCTCCTTGCCGGAACTGAAACGTATAGCCATGTTTGTGGCGAACTACGGCTACAAAGTGAGGCTGGCGGGACATACGGATAATATCGGTCAGCCGGAAGCGAACATGACACTCTCACAAGCCCGTGCAGAAGCCGTCAAACAGCAATTGATAGCATACGGCTGTAACGAACAGAACATCACGGCGCGAGGATACGGAGAGACGAAACCCGTGGCAACGAACGACACCGAAGAAGGTCGTACACTCAACCGCCGCGTAGAGATAACAATTATTCCGTAAGAAATGACCAGAGAAAAAGAGATAATACGAGTTACTCTGTGGGGGAGTGTGGTCAATGTACTATTGACCGTTTTGAAGTTCATAGCGGGTATTTTCGGCTACTCGTCGGCCATGATAGCGGATGCGGTGCATTCGTTGAGCGACCTGCTGACGGATTTCGTTGTACTTCTCTTTGTAAAAATCAGTAGCCGTCCTGCGGACAATGACCATCCTTACGGACATGGCAAATACGAAACGCTGGCTACTACTATCGTTGCGATTGCGCTCTTAGTGGCAGGTGGCGTGTTGGCGGCGGAGGGCGTGAAGAAGATAGAGTTTGCGCTCTATGCACCGGACTTGGTGATGCCGAAGCGGATTGCACTATGGGCGGCACTCATCAGTATAGCGGCAAAGGAAATCGTCTACTGGCTCACGATCCGTGTCGGCCGTAGAGTCAATTCGCAGGCATTGGAAGCTAATGCATGGCATCATCGTACGGACGCTCTTTCGTCTGTAGCTACGACTCTCGGCATTGGCGGAGCGTTGCTTTTCGGAGGAAAGTGGGCAATCCTTGATCCGATAGCTGCGGTACTCGTAAGTATCTTCATCCTTGTGGCAGCCGCCAAACTGCTGCATGGTGCTATTCAAGAACTATTGGAGAAACGGCTGCCCGAGGAAGTAGAGCAACAGATACGTGATATTGTGGCCGAGGACAAAGAGATGAGTGAGATGCACAAACTGCGTACACGAAGAGTAGGTAACGTATATTCGATAGAGATGCATATCCGAATGCACGGAGATATCTCGCTTAACGAAGCGCACCGCCACTCCATGCTTCTCGAACAGCGTTTGCGAAATCGTTTCGGTCAAGACACACTTGTCTCTATCCACCTAGAGCCTCTCAAAGTCAACGGAGAGTATCAGGCGAAATGATAGTGTTTGCCTTATATATACAAACAACTTGGAGCATTACGATGCTCTTTTTTTTGTATAAAAGTATACAAACTATTGCATATGTCAAAAAAAAGTTGTACCTTTGCAGCCGATTTGTAAAAAACTTATTGTAAACAATAAAAAATTAAAATATTATGGCAAAAAAGAAACAAGAATTCGAGAAGCAGGATGAGCAACTTCAGGAAGTGAACGAAGCGCTCACCGGTGCAGGTAAATGGATTGAAGACAACGCCGACTTAATCAGTTGGATTGTTGCCGGTATCGCAGTTGTAGTGATGGGTATCATCGCTATCAACAACTACATCATCAAACCGCATGCTTTAGAGGCAAGCAATGAGAATGCCAAGGCTGTTGTTTATTTCATGAACGGTGATTTTGACAAGGCGCTGAACGGCGATGATGCAGAGTGTATCGGTTTTGAGGCTATCGCTGATGAGTACAAGCACTACCAGCAAGGCAAACTCGCGGCCCTCTATGCAGGTATCTGCTATTTTGAAAAAGGTGAGTTCGACGAGGCAGCCAAGTATCTGAAGAAATTCGATGCAGAAGACGTGAACATCGATCCGGCCGCTCATCAATTGCTCGGTGATGCGTACGTGGAGTTGGAAGAGTATGGCAAAGCAGCCAAGGCTTTTGAAGCAGCTGCTGAGTCCGGCAACGAGATTATTGCTCCGATGAGTTTGAAGAAAGCCGGTATCGTTTATCTGCACGAGGGTAAGAACGCTAAAGCGCTCAAGGCATTCAAGACCATCAAAGAGAATTATCCTACTTCTTCAGAGGCACAGGATATTGACAAATACATTGCTATAGCAGAGTGATATGACGACTGATTTGTCGAAATATGACGCTACTCAACTGCCTAGCGCTGATGTTCTCGGACGTCAGCGCTATGCGATTATAGTAGCAGACTGGAATAGCGAAATCACTTACGCGATGGCGCAAGGTGCTGCTGACACCTTGTCCAAGCATGGCGTGAAAAACGAAAACATCACGTTGCTGCATGTGCCCGGCGCGGTAGAACTGACTTATGGCGCAGCGCGTATCATGAAAGAGGAACGCGTGGATGCGGTCATCGTCATCGGCTGCGTCATTCAGGGTGATACGCCGCATTTCGACTATGTCTGTCAGTCGGTGACGCAAGGCGTGGCGGTGTTGAACGCACAAGGCAAAGTGCCCGTGATCTTCTCCGTGCTGACGGTGCTGAACAAGCAGCAGGCATTGGATCGCAGTGGCGGTAAATTGGGCAACAAAGGTATCGAAGGAGCCGTAACGGCAATCAGGATGGCGAACCTATGAAAGTCTATAAGTTCGGTGGAGCATCGGTGAAAGACGCGGACGGCGTACGTAACCTTGAGCGGATTGTACGCTTAAATGGCGACAACGATCTTATGGTCGTAGTGTCGGCAATGGGTAAGACGACGAATGCGTTGGAGCGTGTGGTCGAGTTCATGAGTGCCGGCAAAGAGGAGCAGGCTCTCTCGCAATGGGTGGATATTGTGGATTGTCACGTAGCCATTATGAAAGAGTTAGGGCTGCAACCCGGCGTTGACATCCGTTTACAAGGTGAGATACCGTTTGACCCGACACTGCCGTACGACGAGAACTACGACCAGATTGTCTCGCTTGGCGAGATCATGTCCACACAAATCATCGCTGTCTATTTGCTCAAGCAGGGTCTATCCGTTGAATGGTGGAATATGCCGAAACTGTTACGCACGGACGATACATGGCGTGAGGCAAAAGTGGACAACGAGACGAGTGCTGCTACTATTCGTGCCGGGTGGGAGAGGCCGAACAGACCGCAGATAGTGGTTGCGCAAGGTTTCATCGGCGGTACGGCAGACGGCAAACGCACAACACTCGGTCGCGAAGGATCGGACTATACGGCGGCATTGTTAGGTAACTATCTGGATGCGGAATCTGTGACCATCTGGAAAGACGTACCGGGTATCTTGAATGCAGACCCGCGTATTGAGCCCAATACGGTGCTTATCCCTTCGTTGCGATACCAAGATGCAGTTGAACTCAGTTATTCCGGCGCACAGATCATACACCCGAAAACCATCCGTCCGCTGGAGAACAAACAGATACCGCTGTATGTCAAACCTTTTGGCGAACCGCAAGCGGCAGGCTCAAAGATCGCAGCAGACGGCATCGGACCTATTGATGTGCCGGTGTACATCTGGCGTAAGAATCAAATCCTCATCACTATGCGCGCTAAGGACTTTGCGTTTGTGCTGGAGGAAAGTCTAAGCGAGATATTTGATATCATTCAGCGTCACCGACTCAAAGTATCGCTGATACAATCGTCCGCCGTAACAATATCCGTTTGCGTGGACAACACGCGTTTTGTGCCGGCGGCTATTGAGGCGCTAAAAGAGCACTTCAATGTAAGTTATAATGACCATCTGTCGTTACTTACTATCCGCGGTACTACGCCGCAGATATTGGATAGTGCCAAAGCTGGTCGCACCATCATGTTGAGTCAAACAACCCGCCGCACCGCGCGATTGGTGGTAAAAGAACAATAACCATGGAACATTTAAAACAATATTTTACAATTGCCTATTGGCGTGAACTGCTGTGCGACTTTGTACACGCGCTCGGTACCCGAAAGTTCTGGAAAGAACTGGTGATGATGACCGTTGGCATGAGTCTCGGCGCAGCTGCCGTGTATTATTTTCTAATGCCGAGTCATCTCATCGTAGGTTCTATCTCCGGTCTCTCGATTGTGCTGAACACCCTGATGGGGGGCAATGCAACCACTTTCTCCTATTGGGTTATGGGTATCAACGCATTCCTGTTGCTCTTGGCTTTCATTCTGATAGGCAATGAGTTCGGAGCGAAAACCGTCTATACGGCGATGATCTTAGGTCCGTTAACGCAACTATGGGACATTATCTATCCTAATACTAACTTCACGCACCACGTGATAGACAATCCCGAGATTCTCGCGCAACTACAGGCAGGACAGACGGTGATTGATGCGCATGGCAACCCGTATATCCTCAGTCGTTCTGGCGAGGTGTTGGAGCGAGTGCGCGAGTCTGTGATGAGTGGTGGCCTTGGACTTGGCGATGTATGGTTCGACCTCATTTGCTTTGTCCTTTTGCTCAGTGCTTGCCAGGCATTCCTTTTCCGTATCAATGCATCTACCGGTGGACTCGATATCCTTGGTAAGATTGTGAATAAATACCTGCATTTCGATATAGGTACGTCTGTCGCTATCGGCGGCATTATCATCTGCTGTACGTCATTCCTGATTAATGACTTCCGCATGGTGGTTATCGGAATCATCGGTACATGGATCAATGGTTTGGCGATTGACTATTTTACAGCCTCGCTCGATAAGCGCAAACGTGTATGTATCATCTCAGAAAACTCTGAACCGATACGCGAATTCATTATCACCAAACTGCTACGCGGTTGTTCGCTCTATAAGGTGCGAGGCGGCTATAGCGGCGAAGAACAGACGGAGATTCAAGTGTTACTAACGCAGGATGAGTTCTCCAGCCTCATGGCTTTTATCCGCGAAACTCATATCAAGGCTTTCATTACAGCAAGTAACTGCTTTGAAGTGTACGGCATTTGGTTTAAACATAAGAAAAAAGGTGGGAAGACCGTCATAGCTAACGAATAACTCAGAAAGAATATTTTACGTATATGAAACCTACATTGTTTATCTTGGCGGCCGGAATGGGTAGTCGTTACGGCGGTCTCAAGCAAATGGACGGCCTAGGTCCTAATGGTGAGGCAATCCTTGATTATAGCGTGTATGATGCGCTTCGTGCGGGATTCGGAAAGATTGTCTTTGTAATCCGCAAAGATTTTGAGGAAGACTTCCGCCGTGTTGTGCTCAGCAAATACGAAGGCAAGGTGCAGTGCGAAGTGTGCTTCCAATCGGTGGATAAAGTGCCGGAAGGGTGTTCTTATAACCCTGAGCGCACAAAACCTTGGGGAACGAACCATGCCGTGCTGATGGGTAAAGAACTGATTCACGAACCTTTCGCAGTTATCAATGCCGATGATTTCTATGGTGCGGAGTCCTACAAAGTGTTGGCGGATTTCCTTTGTTCTGTAGAGGAAAAGAAAGGACAATATTGCATGGTGGGTTACCGTGTTTGTAACACGTTGAGCGAGAACGGTTCCGTCAGTCGCGGTGTTTGTACAACGGATGCTGAAGGACACCTGGCGGACGTAGTGGAACGTACAAAAATTGAAGAGAAGAACGGTACAATAGTATTCACAGAGAATGACAAGGATACGCCGCTTGACCCGCATACACCGGTATCAATGAATATGTGGGGGTTCACGCCGGAGTATTTTGAGTATAGCGAGAAAGCATTCCGTGCCTTTTTGGCAGAACGCGGACAGGAACTGAAGTCGGAGTTTTATATCCCGACGTTGGTTAATGATCTTATTAGGTCCGGCAAGGCGACATGTAAGGTACTTGATACGCCGTCTAAATGGTTCGGTGTTACTTATGCCGAAGATCGTCCCCAAGTGGTAATGAAAATCAATCAGTTAATCAAAGAGGGAGTATATCCCGCAAAACTTTTCTGATGCTTTATCCGTTTAAATTCAAGGCGCAACTCTTCCATAAGATCTGGGGAGGTCAGACGATAGCCAAGTGGTACAATCATGTGCCTGCCGACTACGAGAATGTAGGCGAAGCATGGGTTATGTCTGATGTTGAGAAATATCCTACGGAAGTAGTCAACGGCAGTCATGCGGGGGATACACTGCAGGATTTGCTGGAAGTGTATATGGACGAACTGGTGGGAGAAAAAGTATATGATGTGTATGGAAATCATTTTCCATTGCTCCTGAAATTCATTGATGCGGCAGATGATTTGTCTATTCAAGTACACCCGGATGACGATTATGCGCTGGAGAATGAAGATTCGCTTGGAAAAGACGAGTTATGGTATGTGTTGCCTTCTAAACGACAGGCTTCTATCTACTTAGGCTGGAATCAGCCAATGAATGCTTCACTTATTCATTCTGCGATTATAGATGGTTCGTTGGCCGATTATCTGCAGGCATACAATGTCAATGCCGGCGACACGGCTTATATACCATCAGGTACGGTTCATGCTATGCGTCGTGATACGATTGTGGCAGAGATACAGGAGAATAGCGACATTACTTATCGTCTGTATGATTACAACCGCGTAGGAAATGATGGCCGTATGCGTCCACTCAAACTCGACAAGGCTCTGGAGGTCGTTGATTATATGCCGAGCGAAGAAGCAACAGTTGCTCATCCGCAGCCTATGATGAACGGTGTTGTTAACCTGGCTGAAAAACCATGTTTCACTTCCAATATACTTGCGTTTGAACAAGCTATTCAGCGCGATTATGCTCCATTAGATTCGTTTGTGGCATACATGTGTGTGGATGGTGAGTGCAGTGTTATGGCTATGGATGGCGATGTAGAGGAGAGTTCGGTAAAAATGAGTGTAGGAGAAGCGGTCTTGATTCCTGCTGCACTATGCGACATACGTCTTACGCCTAACGGCAAATGTAAGTTGCTGGAAATTTATGTCGATATCAAATAATTTATGACCCGCGAAGGATGGTATAGAAGAATCATTGTTGACCTGCTGGTGTGGGTCATCGCGGCATTGCTGTGTATGTTATGGCGATGGGTAGCAGACAAGAGTGAGATTGTCAACTACTGGTTGCTCTTCGGTGCGCTGGCTGTTCTGTGGATATTCTTCGGCTGGCTGCTCCAACTCTACCGTCCTTATAAAAACACACACCTTTGGCAGTCGATGTTGTCACTTATAACAGATGCCGGTATCTTGATTGGTTTATGCTGGTGGTTGTTGCCGCAATCGCATTTCGGTCTCTCGCCTCGCGTGGCAGAGTGGACGATTCTCATTGTCGGTGCACTGGAGACATTGGTCGTGATAGCTGAGCATTACTGGAAATATGCGACGAACATGACCGTTCCTGTCATGCAGATAGAGCAGCGCGAGAATGCCTATGTAGAGCGAGCGGATGAAAAAAGACGGTTGGCCTCCATCAATTCCATTCACCAGTCGGTGTTATCAGTGACAACCGAAGCGGACTATTACATGTTGCGCAAGAGGGCACGTTTGGATTCCACACAAACGAAAGTAATCTGTGACCGAACAACTTTCAGTTTGCTGCAGATACCGGATTATCAATACCTGACCATCGTTGATATGACGCTTTTGAATGATATGCGAGGCATTAATAAGCGGCTATGTGTCATTAATCAAAAATTACCGGACGATGGTCGTTATGTATGCTGCTATAGACCGCAGGAATATATCAAATCGAAGATATTGTCACGTTATCCGAAGGGACTTAACTGGTTAATTTATAGCTTCTATTTCTTGCGCAAACGTGTTATTCCGCGGTTGTTGCTTACCAGCCGTTTATACTATGATGTAACGAACGGTCGCAAGCGAATGTTGAGTAAAACGGAAGTACTTGGAAGACTCTATTTCTGCGGCTTTGAAGTGGATGAGATAGTTCCGATGGGACATATAGAGTACGTCTTTGCGCACCGTAAGTCACAGCCATATCCGCAAGAACAGATCAAAGTATACGGACCGCTCATCAAACTGCCGCGTATATGTAAAGATAAGGAAATCAAGTACTTCTACAAAATGCGAACTATGCATCCATATGCCGAGTATATACAGAACTATGTGTTCGATGCGCGTGGCGGAATGGATATCGCTGATAAATCGAATGACGACTGGCGAATCACAAGTTGGGGTAAATTTCTGCGTAAATACTGGTTAGACGAGATTCCGATGTTGATTAACTGGTTCAAAGGTGATATCAAACTGGTTGGTGTTCGTCCGCTTAGTCGTGCGATGTTTGATACATACCCCGAGTGGTTACAAGACAAACGAACGCAGACCAAACCGGGGTTGATACCTCCTTTCTATATTGATCATCCGGATACGTTTGATGAACTATTTGCCAGTGAAGACGCGTATCTGACAGAATACTTGCAGCATCCGGTTCGTACGGATATTAGGTATTTTTTCAAGACCACATATGCCATCCTAACACATAAGACACACTCTGCCTAATGAAGCATCTCGCCTACATAGTGCTTGCTGTCAACGTCGCTCTTTTTGCGATTATGGCGATTGTGCTTCCTTTGGGATTTGAGGAAAACGATGACGTGATGATGTGCATGATTTCGAACGGTACTTATACCGGCACGCCGGATTGTCATTTGGTGTATATTAATGTGTTATACGGTTGGATGCTGTCGGTACTATATAGTCTGACCACCGCCATCGAGTGGTACACGTTGGCTTTCGCGATACTGCACATCCTTTCCATGAGCGTCATCGTGTATTGTGTGCTCACAACACCCAATAGGGCGCAGTGGGAGAAAATCCTCTGGCTCATTATTCTTTATGTGCTTTGGGCTCGTATCATCATTGCCTTGCAGTTCACAACGACTGCTGGATTCGTTTGTCTGGCAGGATGCATGTTGCTATTGCGGGAAAGCAAAAAAGCGCGTTGGAGTGGAGTGGCGTTTGTCGTTGTTGCTGCACTTATTCGTTTCTATGCAGCCGGACTCGTAGGTCTGCTGATGGCGCCGATCATTCTCTATACCTATCGTCTGGAGTGGCGCAAATACATGGCTATCGCGATGATGCTGACGGCAGTGGTGGGTTGCAGAATAGCCAATCATATGGTATATGACCATGACCCTGAGTGGAAGTATTTCCGTTCCTACAACCAATTACGCGCACAACTGAACGATAACCCCAACGCCTACAAGATGACCACTGCTCAGCTGCCGGAAGGTATTGATGCGATGGATTATCAACTGCTGCTGCGTTTCATTCCGGATGCCGAACAAATAGACTTGCCGGCTATTCGTCAGTTGAGTGCTACGGTAGGCGAAGTACCGTTCAAACAACAATTATCAAATCTGCATCGTTTGGACAAATATGCCGTGGAGGTAACTATATTGTTGGCATTGCTGATACTGATGATTCTCACTACCGGCAATCGCTCCAAATATATCTTTTTGATTCTCTACACGCTGTTTATTGTAGTGCTTATCATTCATGTCAGTCTGGACGGATTCCTTAAGAACCGCGTGTTCATTTGTATGTTACTGCCTCTTTTGGCTACGGATTTTATGTTGCTACCCAATACAACGGGGCTTAAACGCCGTTGGGGAATAGGCGTCGCATTGGTGATTTTGAGTGGTTGGTATGTGTATCAGATAGTAGATGAACGTATTTCGGCGGATTATAATCGCTATGTATGGACACATCTGCAGCAGCCGTTATTGGAATATATGCCAGAGGATGCGTATGTGACTACGATTGGTACTTCGATGATGATGGAATCTACCAATCCATGGCATGTTTGGCCCTATTCCTTCCGCAAATACACACTCGGATGGCTTACATGGAGCCCGTTTAACAAAGAACTGGGACATAGTTATCGCACCATGCTGAACGATAAGATGTACGTCTTCACGGATGTCAATTATGTACATGAACACACAGCCTTGCAACGTGTGTGCGAACAAATAGAGAAACACTACGGCGTACCGTCCACTATCGAATGGAAATGCCGTAACGGCAAGTATGCATTGGTGAAAGTGAAAGTCGCAGAATGAAGACATTAGCTATCATAGGAGCCAGTTATCTGCAGCGACCGCTAGTGGAGCGCGCAAAACAGATGGGATTGCGTACTATTTGTTTCGCATGGTCTCAGGGTGCTGTGTGCAAAGACTTGTGCGACGTCTTTTATCCTGTCTCTGTCACAGATAGAGAAGAGATATTACGGCTTTGCCGTAAAGAACAAATTGCCGGCGTATGTACTATTGCCAGTGATGTGGCAGCGCCTACTGTCGCACATGTGGCGGAGCAGATGGGGTTGACGGGAAACAGTTACGAAGCGGCTCTGCGGGCGCATGACAAGCATCTGATGCGTGAAGCCTTAGCGGCAGCCGGAGTTGACTGCCCGAAGTTTGTGGTGGTGAAGGATGAAAAAATCAGTGATTTGCCAATGTCCTTGCCGGTTATTGTCAAGCCGTCAGACCGCTCGGGCAGTCTTGGTGTGCAGAAAATAGAGCACTGGTCGGATCTAAATTCAGCAGTAGAGGAAGCACAGCGTGTCTCGTTGTCCGGCGAAGCATTGGTTGAAGAGTTTATTGAAGGACGCGAGATAAGCGTAGAGACAATCAGTTGTAATGGCGTTCATTATGCGTTGCAGATAACGGATAAAGTGACCACAGGCGCACCGCATTTCGTTGAACTCGCTCATCACCAGCCGTCCTCATTGCCCGTGGACCAACAGGAGCGCATTTATGCCATCACACGCCGCGCGCTGGATGCATTAGGCATCACAAACGGTGCAAGTCATTCGGAGTATAAGATAACGAAAGATGACCGAGTAGTGGTGATGGAGATTGGCGGACGCATGGGAGGTGATTTCATTGGAAGCGACCTCGTGCGCTTAAGTACAGGTTATGATTTCCTGCAAGGTGTGATAGAAGTGGCATTAGGCGAGACGATCGCTCCGCAAACCCAACGAATAGCGCATAGCGGTGTCTATTTCCTGAGTGCCGTAACGCCTGAAGTGTTGCCTTTTATCCTGCACGCGGGCGATTATAAGGAGATTGTGGCGGCGGAGCAAACGGATAGTGAACTCAAACCGTTGACATGCAGTGCAGACAGAAGCGGTTATGTAATTTATCAAAAGAAAGATGAAATATTCTCAATCCCTATCGGTGGTAGTGCCGATTTACAATGACGAAGAGGTTATCGCAGAGTTGATGCGACGCTTGACGGCTGTTGTGGAAGCGATGGTAAAGGACTATGAGATTATTCTGGTTGATGACGGCAGTCGTGACCGTTCGTGGCTGGTGATGAACGAAGAGAAGAAACAGTATCCACGCCTCCGTATTGCCCGTTTGAGCCGTAATTTCGGGCAACAGAATGCTATTGCAGCGGGACTGTCATTGACAACAAAAGAACTTATCGTGTTGATGGATAGTGATTTACAGGACCGTCCGGAAGATATTCCTACGCTTATTGATGCCTTGTTGTCAGAAAAAGAAGCAACAATGGCAATTGCTCAATGGGAGAAACGTAAGGATAGCCGGCTGAAGATAGCTGTGTCGCGTCTATTCCAGCATGTTAGCAATCGAATCACTGATATCCACACCATGCCGCGTTTGGGTATCTTCCGCGTGATGAAGAAGAGTGTAGTAGATGAGTTGCGAAACTTCCCCGAGCGTACGGCTACAGCGGTCAGTCTGTTGTATTATATCGGCAACAGATATGTGGCAGTGCCGCTAAAACGTGATGCACGATTTGCAGGAAAGAGTGGGTATAACCTCCGTAAAATGTTAGCGCTCACTTTTGCGCGCATATTTTCCTTCTCCATGTTTCCGATTCGCCTTGTGACCTATCTTGGTGCGATGCTTTGCGTAGGAAGCATGATTGGGGCGCTGGCGCTTATCATCTATAAACTGATGGGCAATGTGTTGGCAGGGTGGACTAGCATGATGGTGCTCATGCTCTTCCTCTTCGGACTTAATTTTGCGTTCTTGGGGGTACTTGGAGAATATATCGGGCGTATTTTCTTGGAAACCAAACAACGTCCTAACTTCATCATTGAACAAGTATTATGAGTAGAAAAGTAGCTATATTAGGCGGTTTGGGAAACGGTGCAGTGGTGGCGGCCGCGATAGAACATGCGCGGCGCTTAGGTGCCACCGATTTGGAAGTGGCGGGTTTTCTCAATGACCGTGCAGAGGTAGGAGAATATATCGATATGTTCCCTGTTATCGGACGACTGGAAGATACCAAGCGTCTGTTGGACGAAGGCTATTGGTTTATCAATACTATTCTTCGTATCGATGGCAACAGAGAGCGCATTGCTATGTTTGAGGCCTTGAATATACCGGACGACAGACTCGCCTCGTTTGTGCATCCGATGGCTTATGTGGCACCTTCAGTACAGTTAGGCGTCGGTACTATCGTCATGCCCAACGTGTCGATGTCACCCGGCACGAAGTTAGGCAAAGGTTCTATCATGATGGTCGGCGCAATGATGGGACATGACAACGAAGTAGGGGAGTTCTGTCATATTGCCGCCCAAGCAGCTGTGGGCAGTTACCTGAATATTGGCAAAGGTGTGCATATCGGACTCAATGCCACGGTACGCGAGAACTTAACCATTGGAGACTATGCTACACTCGGCATGGGCTCTGTGCTCACAAAGAATATTGGTAACAACGAAATATGGGCAGGAAACCCTGCTAAATTCTTACGTTATGCGAATTAAATGGACCGACATATTGGTGCTTATCGGCATCAACATGATTTATGCCTGCGTAGGCATCTGCACGAAGACGGCGGCGCAATATACAGCTTTGTCATGGCCGTATTTGTTGTGGTTTGGCGGAGCAGTGGTGATCATTGCGCTCTACGCGCTTTTATGGCAACAGGTATTACGCCGCATTGAAATCAGTACTGCCTACATGTTCAAGGGCACAACGCTGATATTTACGATGCTTATCGCGGCATTGCTGTTCGGCGAGACCATCACGATCCCGAATATAATCGGATCGCTTATCATTGTTAGTGGAATTGTAATCTTGGCGCGCTCATGACATACATTTTAATCGCATTATTATCAGTTTTTATCGCTTCGTGCGCGCAGATGCTGCTCAAGCGGTCGGCACGTTATCAGCATAAGCACTGGTGGCGTCAATATGTCAACGGCTGGGTGATTGTTGGTTACGGGGTATTGTTTATGACTATGGTGCTCAATATATGGTGCATGCATAACGGATTGCAACTCAAGCAGTTGGGCGTTATTGAAAGCATGGCATATTTCTTCGTGCCGGCTTTGTCATGGTTCTTGTTTCATGAATCAATCAATAAGCGCAAAGCGCTTGCAATAGGAGTAATTATTGTTGGAGTAATTGTCTTTTTCTTATGATCAATTTCAATCAACCTCATCTCACGGGCAAGGAAGCCCATTATATGTACGAAGCCGTTTATGCGGGTAAGTTGTCCGGTAACGGGCGGTTTACCAAAGCGTGTCAGGCATGGTTTGAACAGCGTTACGGTTTCCGCAAAACACTCCTGACGACTTCCGGAACAGACGCCTTGGAGATGTGCGCCATGCTATGCAATCTCAAACCCGGAGATGAAGTTATCGTGCCCAGTTATACGTTTGTTTCTACGGCACTGGCTTTTCTGCGTGAGGGTGCGAAAGTGGTGTTTGCGGATAGCATGAAGCGCAATCCGAACATCGATGCCGAGACGTTGGAGGCACTGATTACTCCGCATACAAAAGTTATCGTGCCGGTTCATTATGCCGGCGTGGCCTGTGATATGGACGCCATTATGGCTATTGCCAAGAAACATAACCTCCTTGTCGTTGAGGATGCCGCACAAGCCATTGATGCTACATACAAAGGCAAACCGTTAGGCGCTATCGGGCACCTCGCCGCTTTCTCGTTTCATGAGACGAAGAACATCACCGCCGGCGGAGAAGGAGGTTTGCTGGTGGTCAACGATGAGCGTTTCGTGCGTCGCGCAGAGATATTGTGGGAGAAAGGAACCAATAGGGCTGAGTTTTTCCGCGGGGAAGTGAATAAATACGGTTGGGTGGATATGGGCTCGTCCTTCTTGCCCAGCGAAGTGAATGCTGCGTTCTTGTGGGCGCAATTGGAGAATATTGATGAGATTCAAACGAAACGTAAGGTCCTGTGGGAAACTTACTATAAGTGCCTCAAACCATTGGCCGACAAAGGCTGTTTCTCCTTGCCGGATATCCCGGACTACGCTTCCAACAATGCACACATGTTCTATCTTGTGTTGCCGAATCTGGAGGCGCGCACCGGACTCATCAAACATCTGAAAGAGAATGGTGTTTGTGCTGTTTTCCATTATTTGAGCTTGCATTCCAGCCCGTATTACAAGTCTAAGCATGACGGTCGAGAACTGCTGCAGTGTGACCGCTATGCGGATTGTTTAGTGCGTTTGCCGCTTTTCTTTGACCTATCAACGGACGAAGTGAATCACATATGCGATTTGATCGCCGCATATTATCAGTAATACCGCTCCTATGCGCGTTGGCGTGGACTCTGTGGTTCGTATTTGCGGGCTTTGGCAATCATCAAGACCCGCTATATTGGTTGTATAAATACGAGCACTTAGAAGGCGGCTGGCTGGCGGCAGGAACACTACTTACGGGTGGAGCAATTGTCAAACTCTTCGGTGCTCAACTGTTACCTTTACGACTTGCCGGTTGGTTGTGTGTTGTGATGGCGATAGCGCTGCCGTATTGTTTCCTGTTAGACAGAGAGCAACGTCGAAGCAATCTCCATTGGCTGGCACTCACGTTTTGCCTGATGGGATACGGTGCTTTTCAGGAGTTCAGTCCCGGCACATTGTCTATACTGCTTCTGTCGCTTTTGTGGGTAACGCAGTCGCCTTTTGTCTTGGGCTTAGCAGTCGCGGTGCGATTTCCGAATATCTTGGCGCTGCTCGTTCTTGTTCCGCTATGGCGCAAACGCAGCCTTTGGAATATTCCTATTGCTGCAGTCACTGCCGGAATAGTCTATCTGTTAGGCTATTGGCTCATCACACCAGCCGTGATGGATACGGCGATGACGAGTCATGACATCTTCGCCATGTTAACAAAACTCTGGGAGAACGGCGGTAAGCTAATCGGTTTTATGATACTTGCTGTCGGCGTTCTTGCCATCGGGGAGAAAATCAAAAATTACCAATCATTCATCACCCATCACCCATTACCCATTTTCTCTCTTTTTGTATCCTTGGCGCTCGTATATTTTACGCTCTATGCCTTCAACCCTTTCCAGTGGTATAATACCGATCTTACCTATTGCATTTCGGCACTGGTGCTGGTTATTGCAGGCTATTCATACATTTTAAATCGGACGCCAAATATCCTTATTGGCGCAGCTATTCTTGTTGTAGCCACCTTAGGTACAGACACAGCGTGGCTCAAGTTGTTCCCTGCTGTACTTTGCCTGTTACCCGTAGCGGCGGTGCAGTACGAGCCATTTCTCAAACGTTACCTGTTCATCGTTCTGTTAGGGCTCACGGCGGTGGCAATGATGCGTATGAGTACGAATAGTGTAGGGCAGAGTAACCTAACCAAAGCAACCACTGTAGCATCCGTAGCACCTTACCAAGGTATTGCTATACGCGGAGCGGAACAGAACCGCTTGCAGCAATATAAGCAGGATTACCAATTGCTCAATGATTCAATCCATTGTTCCATCTTGGCAGTCGGACAGGAAAACCACCTTATGCGTGCGGTGACAGGCTGCGAGGCGGCACGATTCAATGAGTTCTGGTCAAATATCTTCGATTCCGTCTATACCGCCAGATATCGCGAGATTATACAGACGGAGCGACCAATCGTCTTCTGTTCTTTCTCTCCGCAATTCAAGACAAAACCTGTTTATCAGGACAAACAAAGTCGCATGGAGAACATGCTGCTCGAGCAAGGCTATACGGCCATTGACCGCAGCCAACACAAATACATGATTTATATTCCGCAAGAAAATAGAGAATAAGCAGTTATGTTAAAGAAGTACGACGATATCATGCGCGACCTGCGCGCGGGCACGTATGCGCCTATTTATATATTGTGTGGCGAAGAACCTTATTATGTGGACCGCGTTTATGATTTCATTGCAGATAATGCGTTGGACGAGATGGCGCGGGAGTTTGATCAGCAGATTGTCTATGGACGCGATTTACAAGGTGCAGACATAGCGCCTGTTATTGGTGCTGCGCGGGGTTTTGCCATGATGGGAGGACGCAAAGTAATCATCGTGCGAGAAGCACAGACGATCAAGAAGTGGGATGCGTTGGCTGCTTATCTTGATAACCTTATGCCGCAAACGGTGCTAGTCATTTGTTATAACGGTAAACCCGACAAACGGCAAGGCGTTTGGAAGAATGCTTCGGAACATCCGCAGGTCGTTTGGCTGCAGTCCGATAAATTGCGGGATTACGAAGTAGAGCGTTGGATAAATGCCTATATAGCGGATTTCAAAACCCAACATCCGGAAGTGTCCATCGACCCGAAGATAACGCCTCTGCTGGCGGATTACCTGGGAACGGACTTATCGGCTATCGTTGGCGCATTGCAGAAACTGATCGATGGTCGTCCGGAAGGTGTTAACGTTATCGACACGGCGCTTGTGGAGCGGAATATTGGCATTTCAAAGGACTATAACATTATCGAATTGCAAACGGCATTGATACGCGGTGATGTGGTCAAAGCGAATCGTATTACGCAGTATTTCGCATCCAGCAAAGACCATCCGATGATTCGTGAACTCGCGCCACTCTTTACGTTCTTTTCCAATCTGCTCATGTATCATTACCTGCCCGATAAGAGTCAGGCAGTTGTGGCAAGAGAACTGGGTATCAACCCGTATTTCGTCAAGGATTATGCGGCGGCAGCGAAGCGCTATCCTGCCGGAAAGACATTCTTAATTGTCGGCTACCTCCGCGAGACGGATGCGCGGCTGAAGGGAATCAACAACTCCTCCGCCAAGGACGCCGATCTGTGGAAAGAACTGATTTACCGTATCTTGCACTAACGGTCGCTCGTTCCAAGTATGAATATAGCCGTGTTGTGTTACCCACAGCACGCTGTCTAAGTCAGCTTTGCAGAATCTTGGTTTCGGTTGCTGCGCCAACGAATCGGTCATTGCCATCGGCGTGAGGTTCAGTTCGCTCTCATGTTCTAAAAGGAAGACTCTTTCTTCTTCCCGCAAGTCCGCCAGCACTTTCGGATAGATTTTGTCAAACAGTTGAGGATGAGCAGTGTACCATACAAGCGACGAATCGAACTGTGCTTGCGTGATGCCGTGTTTCTCCAGCACTTGGGCATAGTAGATCTGCCGTGCTTCTTCGTTGCCATACTGCAGACCGTAAATCTGCAGCAACGCGTCCGTCTTATGCAGATCTTCCATCAGCATCCGCATCTCGTGTGACGACAAGATGCCGCGCGGACGACAGCCGACCAGCGAAACGGCACATAGAACAAGGACAAATATGTATAGCCGCCATCTCATTTTAGATCACGATTCAGATCTTTCAGGTAGAAGAGTAGGATTATGATCACCGAGCAAGTGATGCAACTATCCGCGAAGTTAAACACAGGTCGGAAGAAAACCACTTCGCCTGCGCTGTTGTGAATCAACGGGAAGTAGAACATGTCCACTACGCGACCATAGAACCAACTTGTGCCTTGGAATAGCTTGCCGTAGAATACGCAGTCAATGATGTTTCCTAAAGCGCCGGCAATGATGAAAGCTATCGTCGCGATATAACCTGTTCGCGCATGTTGTTTGTAGATTAGTGTGTGGATATACCATCCCAACAGACCTACCGCCGCCAGACGGAACAGCGTCAATGCCAACTTGCTGAACCACTCGATGCCGAAAGCCATGCCGTTGTTCTCTACGTAGCATAACCAAAACCACGAGAATACCTCGCGACTCTCGCCTAACGCAAAATGATAGACCACACTCAGTTTGATGACTTGGTCAATGACCAACGCACCGACAACGATGCCAATTACAAGCCAAACGAGGCCTTTACTTCTTCCAGTCTGTTCAATTTCTCCCATGTGAATAACTCTACTTCGCGTGTATATTCGTTTCCGTCCGCATCAAGGAATGTCTTTGTCACTACCTCGTTGGTGCGACCTACATGTCCGTATTTGGCAGTCTCTTCATACATTGGTTGCGTCAGTTTGAGGTCGCGAATAATAGCAGCAGGGCGCAAATCAAACAACTTCGCAACGACTTGCGCTATCTCCGCATCACTCTTGTTCACTTGCGCTGTGCCGTAGGTGTTGACGTATAACGAGACAGGTTCTGCTACGCCGATGGCATAACTCACTTGCACCAATGCCTCGTGTGCCACACCGGCAGCAACCAGGTGTTTGGCTATCCAGCGTGCCGCATATGCAGCCGAACGGTCCACTTTCGATGGGTCTTTACCGCTGAAAGCTCCGCCGCCGTGAGCACCGCGTCCTCCGTAGGTATCTACGATGATCTTACGCCCCGTCAGACCTGTATCGCCGTGAGGACCGCCGATTACAAAGTTCCCCGTCGGATTAACCAGTAATTTCGCGTTCTTATCTGCCAAAAAGTCGTGGAGTAGGTGACCATAACGCGAGTCACGTTTGGCTACGCGAGGCAGTAAGATATCTATGATATCGCGTTTGATCATCTCCGGCGTCACGCCTTCGTCATGTTGCGTACTTAGCACAATGGTATCAATACGTACCGGGCGGTTCTGCTCGTCGTATTCGATAGTTACTTGACTCTTACTATCCGGACGAAGGTACGTCATTTGTTTGCCTTCCTTGCGGATGCGCGCCAGCGTATAAACGAGCGTGTGGGCCAAGTCCAAGGTTAATGGCATGAAGTTATCCGTCTCGTCGGTGGCATATCCGAACATCATGCCTTGGTCTCCTGCGCCTTGTTCCTCGCCTTCTGCGCGCTCCACACCTCGGTTGATGTCCTGACTCTGCGCATGCAGAGCGGTCAGAATGCCGCAACTCTCCGCCTCGAACTTATACTCCGCTTTTGTGTAGCCGATATCGGCTATCGTCTTGCGTACCACGCGTTGGATATCTACCCAACCGTCACAACTCACTTCGCCGGCAATCACTACTTGACCGGTGGTACACAGCGTCTCGCATGCCACGTGAGCACGCGGGTCTTGTGCCAATATATTATCCAAGATAGCGTCCGATATCTGGTCGCTTACCTTGTCCGGGTGTCCTTCCGACACCGATTCAGATGTAAATAAATAATGCATAAAGACATTTACCATTTAGTCATTTACCATTTACCATTTGAGGTTAAATGGCAAAATAAAACCACAAGTGACTGTTTGGTCTTGTGGCACAATTTTTAGCATTTTTTTAGAGGTTGCAAGCAGTCAAATCCATCCTCTTTCCAAAATCGACTGCAAAGGTACTGCTTTTTTTCCAAATATGCAAGTGCGCACGCGTTTTTTTCTTAAAATTCTCATTTTTCTCTTGCATATATCAAAGATTATTTGTAATTTTGCAGGCAAAATTGAAAATCACATTTAATTATGCCTAAGATTTTTGAATATTTCGGATTTGTCTTTTTCTTCTATTCGAATGAACATGAGCCTATCCATGTACACGTAACTCATAAGGGATGCCAAAGTATTTTTGAACTCATTATGAATAATGGCATTCTGACGGAAATCCGCATGCGCGAAAAGGCAGGGGAAGAACCGTTGTCATCCAAAGATCAAAAGACTGCAGAAGAATTTATAAGAAAATACAGCAAGAATATTATCACCAAGTGGATAAAATTCTTCGTGTTGAGGCAAGCAGTAAAAAGTACAACCATTAAAACCAAATTATAACTATGAGCAGACTTTGTATAATAGGAGCAAAAGACGCGGGGAACTGTACTGTGGATTTGCAGTTTAGCGACCAAACGACCCGCCGAGTGGATATAGGTGACTTCATCCGTCGTCACCCTCATCCGCAGTATAATAAGTATCTTGACCCGCGCAAGTTTAGTCAATTTGAGATAGAAGATGGCAACATTGTGTGGGGCAAGAGTTGGGATTTGATTTTTCCCATTGAGCAACTACATGCAGGTGTAATTGCCGACTAACCTACCGCTGGCACCGACAGCGTAAAAATGGTGCACTGGGCTCAATAGTGTATAAAAGTGAGGGTAAAAAACAAAGAAAAAATGAGAGATGAGTAGGCTTCTCTACACACACACACACACAGCCAATGCGGGGCTGACGGGCAATTGTGTTAAACCGACTAATAGGTGGCAGAGACTTCGTGTCCCTGCTGCCTTTGTTTGTATATATTAACTAACCACATTTATTAATTTTCAAAAATTCTAACACTTATGAAAAAATTTTTCCTTTTTATCGTAGCGCTATACGCTGTCAATGCCATGGCGACCGAAGGTGCGCTGAGCGGTAAGTTCTCTGTTTCCGCCACGAAGCAAGTGCATTTCTCCAAAGGTAACTTGCAGTACGACACGGTAAATGCCGTGTGGAGTTTTGCTGCTAAACAGTATGACATTATCGGCAATGCTAATATGAATGGTGGTCAACTCGGTGAGGTGATTGACCTCTTTGGTTTTGGAACCGGCGATGCCCCTACCAAATATACGTATAATGATGAGGATTATGCAGAATTCCACGAGTGGGGTGCTAATCCTATCAGTAATGGCGGTAATGCAGCCGACCTCTGGCGTACATTGACCAAAGACGAGTGGGCGTATCTATTCCGCAGTCGTACCAACGCGGCAAGCCTGATCGGATATGCTTTGATTGGAGGGCGACATGGTTTAGTGCTTCTTCCAGACAATTGGACTCTCCCTGAAGGCGCTTCGTTTTATTCCATAACCGAAAAGGGCCTCGCTTGGGATGATAATTGGGGCTCTGGCGCCTATCTTGACGAAAATGGAGGTCACCTCAATGACAATGATTATACCACAGAACAGTGGACACAACTGGAAACGGCAGGTGCGGTCTTTTTGCCCCTGGCCGGTTTTCGGATGTATCAGGGGGACAATACGAGGTTGGAACAAATTAATGAGATAGGTTTTTACAGGAGTAGTACAGCAGGAAATTATGTGGTGGTTTTCCAAGATGAAGCTATTTTCCCTCCATATGATAACGCCATAATTTCTAGGGGTGGTAGTGTTCGCCTTGTGCATGATTATTCTCCTTCCACAGGTATTGACGACGTACAGGACAATGTACAATGCACAAAGGTCATCCGTGATGGTCAAATCTACATCCTCCGCGGCGATAAGACCTACACCGTAACGGGGCAAGAGGTTAAATAGATCACATTTCTTTAGTGCGTATATAAAGTGGATCAGGCTCTCTCGAAGCCTGGTCCTTTTTTGACATAAACTTGCGGTATTAGAGGGTAGGATGTTCTTTTCGGATGACTGCTCGAATGAAATTATCGATGCGAGCATAGATTGTATAATTGCCGTCCTTATCGCGTGGAGCGATAGGATCGGGTTTGCCTTTGAGTTGCTTATAAAAACGCTCTTTGTATGAATCCAGGAGTGCCTGTTTTTCAGGCGATAGTGGCGTTTTGTGTTTGAGCGCGTTGATGAATTCCATGGCAAGGTGTGAGGCGGCCCCGAAGGATTTTTGGTTCTCGAGTTCTGCACCTTCCACGGGACACGCGACATAGTTGCGAGGGTTAGGGATATACGCCTCAAGTCGTCCGATTTTGGTGATGTTTCCTTCGTAGTCACGGAATTTCTTTCGGCGCTCGACGGTCCCATTTTTGGAGTGAGCGCCAATCATTTCCTCGATATGAGGATTGTGTTTGATTTTAGCCATATGAAATAAGGGATTTTATTCGGAAGTGAACCGCGATTAGGACTTTGTGCAGATAATACAAATAATTACGCACTTACGACGTACTTACCTCGCACTTACCGCACACTTATCACGCACTAAATTTTGGTTGCATTTTCTTTGGTATTATATACGTAGTATATAATACTGGAGAGTTAGGGATTGTTGATGAAAATGAGACTGTTTTTCGCTTTTCGGGTGCAAAGATACAATAAAAAATCCAAATATGCAAATAAAAATACGATTTTACGCGAAAAAATGCTCGCGCGCTTGCATATGTCAAAAAAAAGTATTATTTTTGCAGCCAGAATGAGAAATACGCTTAGAGCAATAGTTCTGACGGTGGCTGTTTTTATGGCCACTTTGGCTTATGCGGTGGTATACACGCCGAGTACGGTGCCTAATCCCAAGAAGGCCGGTCAGGAGTGCTACGTCGCCAATCCGGACGATATTCTTACGGCCGATGATGTCGGTTTTCTGAATACCTGTGCCGCGCGATTGGAGCGGGAGACGAAAGTGGAGTTGTGCGTTGTAGCGCTTGGTTCTATCGGTGATGCGGAGTGTTTTGATTTCTCGTATGAGCTATTCCAGCGTTGGGGCCTTGGAAAGAAAGGTAAAAATACCGGTGTGCTCATTGTCTTTGTGCTCGATAGCCATGACATCCGTATCATGACCGGAACCGGAATAGAAGGAGTGCTGACGGACGCGCAGTGCTCGCAGATCATACACGACGAAATGATTCCTGCTTTCCGTGAAGGTAAGTATGGCGAGGGATTGTGCTGCGGTGCATTGGCCATCTATGAGATCTGTACGGGTGGTGCAGCGCCGGAAGAGTTGCTCAATATGACATCCGTCACCAACCGTGGCAAATACGCCTCGTCGGACGATAGCGAAGAGAGTTGGGCAGGCTTCATCCTAATTACCGTTTTCCTCATTGTTATCATCATTGTTATCTGGAAGTCCAGTAGAAAAGGCGGCAGCGGCGGCGGTGGTTCCGGTAGCGGTTACTACGGCGGCGGATACTATGGTGGCGGAGGCGGTTTCTCCGGAGGCTTCAGTGGCGGCGGCTCATGGGGCGGCGGTTCCACATCCGGAGGCGGTGCCGGTGGTAGATGGTAAATACGACAAACAAAATTTAACAATATGAAAAGATTATTACCTTGGATTGTGGTACTGGGTGTGCTGGCAATCATCGTCCTTTGGGGCGTAAACATGTACAACGGCTTAGTGGAGAACGAAGAGAAAGTGGAGTCCGCTTGGTCGCAAGTAGAAAACCAATATCAGCGTCGCGCAGATCTTGTTCCGAACCTCGTGGCTACCGTTAAAGGCTACGCTACGCATGAGAAAGAGACGTTTGAGAACGTGACAAAAGCTCGTGCTCGTGCTACCCGCGTGGTGATCGACCCGTCGAACGTCACTCCGGAGCAGTTGGCTGAGTTCCAGGCAGCACAAGGTCAGTTGAGCCAAGCGCTGGGTCGCCTGTTGGCTGTAGCGGAGAACTATCCGCAGTTGAAGGCTAACGAGAACTTCCGTGACCTGCAGGCACAACTGGAGGGCACAGAGAACCGTATTGCTGTTGCTCGTCAGCAGTTCAATGACACGGCACGCGAGTATAACACCAAGGTGCGCCGCTTCCCGGGCAACATCATCGCTTCTTTCTTTGGTTTCGAGCGTAAACCGTATTTTGAGGCTGACGAGGAGAGCAAACAGGCACCGAAAGTAGAATTCTAATTTTGCATCATTATGGCAAGTACACGACAAGAAATTATTGACGAACTCAAGCAGTTACTCGAGCAGGGAGGAGAAGATCTCAAAGAGCAGGTGGATCGTCTGAAGACTCGTTTCTACAGTCTTACCGAAGAGGGCGAATCCGAGGACTTATCTGCGGCAGAAGAGGCATTCAAGACACTACTGAATGAGTACAAGACCAAACGCGCAGAGGTATTGGCAGCGCAAGCGAAAGAGCAGGAAGAGAACCTTGCTCGCAAGCAGGCTATCCTCAACGAGATGAAAACGCTCGCGGAGGGAGAGACCGATGGCGTGATGGCTAATCTACAACGTATGCGAGAGTTACAAGCCGAATGGAAGACCATTGGCGCTGTACCTGCCACCAAAATGCAAGAAGTACGCAAGTCATACCAGCAATATCAGGAGCAGTTCTACGACCTAGTGAAGATTAATATAGAGTTGCGGGATCTGGATTTTAAGAAGAACCTTGAGCTCAAGACCCTTCTCTGCGAGGCTGCTGAGCGCTTGGAGAACAATAGTAATATCGTTGAGGCTTCACGTGCGTTACAGCAACTGCATGACGAATGGGCGGAGATTGGTCCCGTTGCGCGTGACTTGCGCGAGCAACTGTGGGAACGCTTCAAAGCCGCTTCATCTATTATCAACAAGAAACATCAGGCCTACTTTGACGAACTGCATGCCAAAGAACAAGAGAACCTGACGCGCAAACAGGCTATTCTGGATCAACTCAAAGCGATCAACGAACCCATTGTGAACGGTGAGCCGCTCAGCGCAAAGAAATGGGAGGAAGTGGCAGAAAAAGTGCAGGCTCTGCAAAACGAATGGCGCACTATCGGCTTTGCTCCGAAGAAACATAATCAAGCCATCTACGATGCTTACCGGGCGGAGTGTGACCGTTTCTTCCACGCTAAGACAGAGTATTTCAAGGACTTGCGTGATACCTTCTCTTCCAACCTCAAGCACAAACGTACGCTCGCAGAGCAGGCAAAAGAGATAATGGACAACCTCAAATCGCAGCTCGAGAACGGCGAAGCAACCCGTGAATACTGGGATGAGGCTACCAAACAAGTGCAGGCGCTGCAGGCCGAATGGAAGACCGTCGGAGCTGTAACGCGTAAGTATTCCGATGAGGTTTGGAAACAGTTCTCCGGAGCATGTGATGAGTTCTTTAACGCAAAGCGTGAGGCGGTCAAAGAGTCCAGAGCCGAGTTCCGTAAGTCCAAGGCAGCGCATGCTATGCGAGCTGCTGCTAATCAGGGCGCGGATGGGCTGCGCAAGATGCGTGACAGACTCCAGCAGGAGATTAAAACTGCGGAGAACAACATCCTTTTCTTTACGGCCAAATCCAAGACGGCTAACAAACTCGTGGATAGTATGCAGCAGAAAATAGATGAGCTTAAAAAGCAGCTGAATGATATTCAAGAGAAAATCGACAACGAAGAATAATGGCAGAACTGATTGATTATAAGAACGTTGAGATTCGTCAGGCAGATCAGATTGTGCTGCATAACGTGACGCTCACCGTACAAAGCGGCGAGATGATTTACCTGCTTGGCAAAGTAGGAAGCGGTAAGTCATCGTTCATGAAGACACTCTATGGCGCGTTGCCTATTGTCAGCGGAGAGGCGCGTGTGCTCGAGTACGACATGATGGATATCCGCCGTCGCAAACTGCCTTATCTCCGTCGCCGCTTAGGCATCATCTTCCAGGACTATAAACTGCTCACGGATCGCTCGGTGGAAGAGAACCTATTGTTCGTCCTGCGCGCAACAGGTTGGAAAGACAAGGTCCTCATGCGCAATCATGTACACGAAGTGTTGGAGCAAGTGGGCATGGAGACGAAGGCTTACAAGAAACCTTACGAACTATCCGGAGGCGAGCAACAACGTGTTGTTATCGCCCGTGCGTTGCTCAACTCGCCGGAAATCATTCTAGCGGACGAGCCGACCGGAAATCTGGATGTGGATACCGGGCGGGAAATCATGGAATTGCTCTATTCGATCAGCCAAGCCGGTATCACGGTACTCATGTCAACTCACAATCGCCAATGGCCGGAGAAGTTCCCCGGCAAGAACTGGGTGTTTGAGGATGGAGAGATAAGAGTATGAGTATCAACGATTTACAAGACGAGATAATTGAAGAGTTTGAAGCGTTCGACGATTGGTTGGGACGCTATCAGCTTATTGCTGAATACGCTAATGAGTTGAAAAAAGATCCGTTGCCTGAGAAGGACAAGACGGAGCAAAACCTCATTGACGGCTGCCAGTCGAAGGTATGGTTTACGGTACGTGTAGAGAACGGGAATTTATATTTCCGCGGAGACTCGGATGCTCTTTTGGTCAAAGGAATCGTGGCATTGCTGCTGCATGTGCTGAGCGGTCACACACCTAAAGAGATTCTTGCAGCCGACCTTTATTTCATTGAGCGCATCGGCTTGCGTGAGCACCTTAGTCCTACGCGCTCCAACGGTATCACGGCGATGCTCAAGCAAATTAAACTATACGCACTCGCGTTATCATGACACTTCCGATCTATTTAGTGGGGTACATGGGAGCCGGTAAGACGACTGCCGGACGATTGTTGGCTGATAAACTCGGCTGGCATTTTGTGGATCTGGACGAAGCCTTCCGAGAGATTCACGGCTATACTACCGCTGAATATATCCGCGAGTTCGGTATTGATGATTTCCGCAAGAAGGAGAAATACGTGCTCGAGGACATCGCAGACGAGTGTCCTTACGAAAAAGTCATCTATGCCACAGGTGGAGGATACCCTTGCTGGGAAGATAACATGGAGTGTCTCCGTGAATTGGGTACCAGTATTTATATCCGTTGGAAACCGGAACACCTCGCCAAACGATTGAGTCTCACGGACTTAAGCGAACGGCCGGTGTTACAAGGCCGCACGGAAGAAGAGTTGTTGGCCTTCATCGCACCGCAACTCGAAGCGCGCGAGCCTTTCTACGCCAAAGCTAATCATATTCTTGACGTCGATATATGCGATGAAAACTCCGACGAGCGCATCGCCGAAGAACTCTACGAATTTCTAAAGTCTTAGTATTCCCAGTTATCGTTGTCTTTCCAGACAATAAGACCCGTCTCTTTGTCGATGGTCGCTAACGGGAAAATAGAAGTAAAGGGTGGGGTAATGGTCTTTATGAGTTGCCACTCCTTATTATATACGCGTGCGCACGACGAGCATTGCGGCGCACAAGCAGTCATTACCACCCATATTGAGTCTGCACCTTGATACACCTCCATCGTTGTGCTATCCGTCATTTGATAGCGTGTAAACGGACCGTCCTCTTCTAAGATCTGAGGCTTCCCGCCTAACAACATTAAGTTGGCGAGAATGGCGATATAACAAAGGATTCTCATTGAATAAGCACCACGGCATACGCGGCAATACCTTCTTCACGCCCTACAAACCCCAAATGTTCTGTAGTGGTCGCTTTGAGGCTTACTTGGCTCGGTTGAACACCCATCACATCCGCCAGACAAGCCTGCATAGCATCAATAAACGGGTTCAGTTTCGGAGCTTGCGCACAGATCGTGATATCGCAGTTGCCTAACTCATACCCGGCTTCACGCAGCATTTCCATCACGCGGCGTAGTAGAATTTTCGAGTCTATACCTTCATACTCGTTGCCTTTGGTATCCGGGAAATGATAGCCGATGTCGCGCATGGCGGCAGCGCCTAACAACGCATCGCACAACGCATGAATGACCACGTCGGCATCCGAATGACCCAACAGGCCGCGATCACACGGCACCTCAATTCCCCCTAACCACAATTTGCGGTCAGGGGAGAATTGATGTACATCGTATCCAAAACCAATACGCATGGCTTATTTCTTGTTGTTAACAAGGTCTTTGATGCCCGCGAGGTCGAAGCCAAGCGTGAAACGCATGGTCTGGTCCAGAGGGTTCGATGCTGCCAAGCCAACGCAGTAACTTACGTCAAGCGTTACGATACTCAAATGGAAACCGGCACCGAAAGTAACGTAGTTACGGTTTCCTTTGTAGTAGTTCTCATAGCTGTAACCCATACGGGCGAAGAACTGCTTGTTGTACGAATATTCGATACCGGCACCCCAACGAACCTCATGGAACTCTTCCTTGGCACCGCCGGGAGCGTCACCCAACGATTGGAACCAACCCTTGGCAGGGTTTAAATCTGAATAAGCCTGCTGGCTCATCTGCCATGTAGTCTCATCATTCGGATCAAAGCCTTCTGTGAAGCGAGACTTACGGCTCGGTACCAATAGTTTGTTCGTCTCCAGGTTGAAAGTCAGGAAGTTATACTTGTCGCAAGGCAATTCATAACTTACACCGAGGTTTCCGCTGGCAGGGATAAAGTTGCTGCTTCCGTCGTCTGCATAGGTCATTTTACCACCGAGGTTCTTCACCGTCAAGCCGACAGCGAGATAACTTGTTCCCATCGGTAACTCAAACGGCTGGCGATAGTAAACAGCCACGTCGGCAGCTGCCGTACATGCCGGGTGCATCTCTGTACCGCCTGAGGTAGAGCTGTTATAGCCGTTGTTCAGGTCGGAGTAGAGCACGCGCACAGCCACAGACATCGATACGTACTCGTGCAACTTACGGAAATAACTGATGTCCAACGCCCATTCGTTAGGACGTACGTTCTGAATCACGTTTCCGCTTCCGTCGGTTAATGCAACGTCACCCATGGAGAAATACGTAAAGCTGGCACCGATACCACCCGCCAACTCACCGATGTTATAGAAACCGGCGAGATAAGCAAGATCAATGTCACTTACTAATTTACGTAACCACGGCGTGTAACTTGCAGTAATACCTCCCTTTGAGTACATATACGCGTACTTGGCGGGGTTCCAGTACTGCGAGTTAAAATCCGCTTCGGTGGCTACACCTACATCACCCATACCTGCTGCACGACCGTCCGGTGCTATCGAGACTGACGGCATTGACGTAATCAGCGGGTTCATCGTGTCATCTACTGCTTGTGCACTCATACGCATAGTGCACAAAAGAGCAGCGAGAGAAATTACAATTTTTTTCATTTTATAAATCTTAGTTTTTTAGTTTCATTTAATTCATTCAGCGATATGCTTCATAGGCAATTAAACAGACTTTTATTTATTTGACATTCATTTAGTTACAATTATTTTGCCCGACGTAGAGCTATATTTGCTCGTTGCGGATTTTATTTTCACCGTATATACATATATGCCCGGCTGGAGTCCGAGCGCACCTATGTTGATGGACATTGTGTCAGGGTTGTCTTGTTTGTGCGCGTAAACCATCTGGCCGCTAATATTGTACAGATACAATTCTGTTTGCAGCATTTCGTCGGGCTGGTCGTAGTCAACTACCACATTCACAATGCTCTGGTCGTCAACCGGGTTGGGGTAGGTCGTTACGGACGTAATACTCGGGTCTAAGCCGCCTTCCACGATGAAGTTCAGGCTCTGCGTAGTGCTGTTGTTCAACAGGTCCCACGCACGGAAAGTGAGGGTGTGTTGACCATTCGTAAGTTCTTCCATCAGGTAACTTACTTGCCCTGCCTGATAACTGTTGTTCGCGGCCGTGAAATACTCATTGAGCGAGTAGATCATCTTCGGGTCGTCATCAATAATCAGCATCAGGTCATGTCCGATACCTGCGCCCGCTGTGTTGATGCCGTTCTCGTCGTACATGTCCGCAAAGAAACGCGGCGTGGCGTATGTCTTATCGCCGTCTTTGAACGACTTGGAGTTCAGGTAAATAGTCATCTGCGGACCTACTGTATCTACACTGACAATAGAACCCGTACCGCCCACGATGAACTTCTCAAAATGGCCGATGGCCTCCATGGTCTCCGCCTCATCTTGCGCTACTGCATAATAGACAATACGCCCGTTGCCGTAGTTATAACGGATGTCTTTGGGCACCATGAATGTGTAGTCAAACAAACCTTCTTTCACTTCCGTTGAGCCGGAGAAAATGGTGTTGGGGTAGTCGTTGTACGCCAACTCTTTCGCCTCGCCGGAGGTGTCGTCGTTATCACGCGTCTTGATGACTTGCAGTTTATCGTAAATCGTAATGTCCACTTTGCCGTTAAAGCCGGATACTACGGCGTTGGCTTCATCAATGATTCGGCCCTCTACTTTCTGCACGGATAGCGCATTGAGGGTATCAATCTTGGTGGTGGTCTCCACGTAATAGTCAGTTGGGAAATTAAGCCTCATGGCCGGGTCGCCAAGCAGCACATACGCCATCTTATTCATGTCTGAGCCCAAGCGGTTCTTACCAATAGACACCGCCTCGCCGAGCGTGGTGTTGTAGTTAAATACATTCTTATGCCCGAAGAGCGTGTCTGTCACGCTGCGGTATAGCTCGGTGTTCGGGGTTGCATAAACGGTACGCGTAGCAGCCAATATACCCACAGCACCGCCATTAGGATTGAGCACGGCGGACTCTGCGGACGAACGTCTGCCTGCGTCGCACTCAGCAAAACTACAGGTGGCAAATAGCCAGAACGCCAGGTTCTTATTCGTCATTGACTCGATGTCTTTCTGGTTCATAATACCTTCGTTCGTGATGGCATTGTAACCTCCGTGTCCCGAATAGCCGAAGAACAGCGCGCCGCTCTTCAGCAGGTTCGTCAGCCTGTTCTTGGCCAACGGATAACTCTCGCCGCTCGCATTCACTTCTTGGGGATAAGCGTCAAGGTAAATCTTATTCACCACGAAATCCGGATTCTTCAGTCTTGCCCGTTCGGCACTTCCCTCTGCGGTCTCGGTGTGCGTACCGTGCTCGCCGTCGTCGGCAAGGAAGATCAACTGGTTCTTCCATTTGCCTACGCGCTCGTTCTTGATGTAATTGATCAACTTATCCACCGTCGTGCGCGCCTCGTCTAACGAGCCGACAGGCAGACGACCTACGCCTATATCCATACGCCCTTGCGTATCTGTCTCGCCCTCATTATCATCGAGGAATCCGAAATAGTCGTCTGTACAGTAGGCGTTCACTTCATTCTCGGAGTTCTTCGCCTGATATGTCAGCAGCAGGCTTATGCCGGAAGTCTGCAGCAGTTTGCGGTTGTCAAACGAACCGTGTCCCATCAGCAGCAGCCAGCGCGGCTTCTGGATTGCATTGCCGTCTGCGCGGTCGTAGAGCATCTTCATCAGCCAGCGGTAAGCCGTCGCGTCAGGAGTTCCTGAAGAGAACTCGTTATACACCTGTTGGTCGGTGACGACGGCCCAAGTGATAGCTTCTTTGGTCTCATGCGCCTTCGCCAGGTCGGTAGAGACGGCTTCGTAGCCTTCCGGACAGATAATGACGTAGTCGATATTCTTCAGCGCGTGCAAGTTCTGGTTCTTTACCTCGCCCACCACCTGCGCTTTCACGAAACTGTTGCCGTTCGTCTTTACGGCTATGTATTCATGTATACCGTCTTGCTGCGTACCCGTCCAAATCAACTCACTGCCGCTCAGACTCGTCGGTATCTTACGTATCGCCGCCAGGTCCGTCACGTCCCAAATCTGCGTGTTAGCGTCTGCTCCGCTGAGGTGGAAACGAACCGGCACAGCCGTCTTATAGTTGACGTTGGTGCGGATAGGCATCCAGCTACCGTTCATCGTCAGCGCGGTCGGCGTGGTCAGTTCGATGAAGTTCAACCATCCTAGCGCGCCCGCCTGGCTGCTCTGATAAGCCAATTGTATCTTCTGCTGCGTGGCTACGGCGGCACTCTGGAAATTGAACGAACCCGTGCAAGCCATCGTATATTGGTCCGGCAAGGCACGGATGGAAACGCTCTTGGCGTCCGCGCCGTTCAGCGAAGCGGTAAACGAGGTGTTCACCGATGCGTAGCCCGCCACTTCGGCGTAAACGGTACTCGTCTCGCCTGCAACGGCATTGGGAGTATTGAAGGTAAACGAACGGCGTTGACCGGCATTGAACTGCTCGCCGTAGAACGAACGGCCGCCGCCCGAGACACCGCTGCGGTCGATCAGGTTCAGCGAATCCATGTCATGGACCTGATAGTCCGGATAGGTGGTGATGTCCGTCGGCTCACCGCTCACGGCATCCGCTTCCGGCAATGCCAGCAGACTGCCTACGTTATCGGTCAGCAGATAATATCCGTAGTCCGAGTAGGTATTGCGCGTATGCGTAAAACGTGCGCCGTTGTATGCCCAACTGATGTTGCCCTGCACGTAGAAAAGCACGTAGTCCGAACCAACGAACACCGGCACTTGCGGCAGGTCGTCAATTTTCTTTTTCGTAAAATCCTGTGCCAACTGCGCACCGCCATAGCCGAACACGCGCAACTGCTGCGGTGTCAGTCCCGCGCTCTGCAGTTCGCTGAATGTCATGCGACATACGCCTGTCTCGCACACGCGTATCTTCACCCATTTGCCGTCCGCCAGTACAGACTGGTCGGCATACGAGTGAATACCCGCCGTGATGGGCAGGCTGAGCGCTAACAGCAATATGCTCAGGATTTTTCTCATTTAATCTTACAATATAATTTCTCTTCGCCGTCTATTTCGACGCGTATGATTTCTTCTTTCTGCACAGCCCTCGGCGCTTGGCGACGCTGGATATAAATCAAGTCTCCTTGCCGTATCGTCATCACTTTGCTGGCCTCTGCTATCGCCTCTTCGGGTGTTAGCAATAGTTCTTCCCCCGCGAACTCCCTTCCCTTCAGGGAGGGGGTGGGAGTAGGCTCGTATTCTCCAATCGCCAGCGAGTAGTCAAAGGCGAGGGCTTTCGTCCAAGGCTTGCCTGCTTTCTCGGCCTCACGCGCGATGTCCATCGCAATAAAATCTGCACCCGGCGCTATCGCATCGTAGTATCTGCCGGCGAACTTAGGCGCTATCTCCTTGCCCAAACGGCTCACGCGCAGGATCATGCATTCCGTCACGCCTAACTCGTTCGTCCAGTCGGGCATGAACAGCGGCTTGCGACCATTGAGCAGACAACTGTCTCCTTTGAGGACCATTTCCGTCTCGCCGTCGTGATATATGAAGCCGATAATCTTCATTCGCATTAACCCGAAATAGCGCGCAAAATTACTATTTTTTTTTCAAATATGCAAATATTTAAGCAAAAAGTAAACTTTTTCTTAATATTTGTCTTAAATTTTTGTTACTTCGCTCGGATAAACAATTGTACCGGCGTGCCGGTGAAGTCCCACCATTCCCGCAACTTGTTCTCAAGGAATCGTCTATACGGCTCTTTCACGTATTGCGGCAAGTTGGCAAAGAATACAAACGTAGGTATCTGCGTGTTTGGCAACTGTGTGCAATACTTGATCTTAATGTATTTGCCTTTCCATGCGGGTGGGGGATAGTTCTCGATCAGCGGCAGGAACTTGTCGTTCAACTGCGCCGTCGGCACTTTCTTGTTTTTGTTCTCATAAACGTGCAATGCCGTCTCCACCACCTTGAATATACGCTGTTTTGTCAGCGCACTCGTGAAGATGATCGGGAAGTCGGTAAACGGCGCAATTCGTTCGCGAATAGCCGATTCGTATGCCTTAATATCTGCATTCGTTTTACTTTCGACCAAATCCCACTTATTGATGCAGACCACCAGACCCTTCTTGTTTTTCTGAATCAGCGAGTAGATATTCAGGTCCTGCGCCTCGATGCCGCGCGTGGCGTCGATCATCAGAATGCACACGTCGCTGTTCTCTATCGCGCGTATCGAACGAACCACCGAGTAGTACTCCTGGTCTTCCGTCACTTTGGCTTTCTTGCGGATACCTGCCGTATCGACTAAGTAAAAATCCTTGCCGAACTTGTTGTACCGTGTATAGATGCTGTCCCGTGTCGTGCCGGGAATGTCGGTCACTATGGTCCGCTCCTCGCCGATAAACGCATTCAGTATACTGGACTTGCCGGCATTCGGACGACCTACTATCGCAAAACGCGGCAGGTCTTCCAACTCCTCATCGCTGTCGTCCTCTTTGCGGAAACGGCTTACCACCTCGTCCAGCAGATCGCCTGTGCCCAAGCCGTTCTCGGCGGACACTACAAACGGCTCGCCTAAGCCCAACTTATAGAACTCCGCCGCACCGTATTGGTTCTCAAACGTATCCACTTTATTGACCGCAAGGATCGTAGGTTTCTTGGCCTGACGTAACAGGTGCGCCACTTCGGTGTCAAACTCCGTCACGCCTTGGTTCACATCTACCACCAGCAGTACCACATCCGCTTCGCGGATGGCGAGGTCCACCTGACGGTTGATCTCGCTCTCAAACGTATCGTCTGAATTGACCACCCAGCCGCCGGTGTCGATGACGGAGAACTCTCTGCCGCACCATTCGGCTTTGCCGTATTGCCGGTCACGCGTCGTACCGGCGGTATTCATCACTATCGCCCGTCGGGTGCCCGTCAGGCGGTTAAACAGAGTCGATTTCCCTACATTGGGACGACCCACTATAGCCACAATATTCGCCATAGATCAAAATTTTTAATTCTTAATTTTTAATTCTTAATTACATTTCTCGCACCCCTCGCATCCGTCCTGCCCGCAATGCCCTTGTTTCTTGGAGCAGCACTTCCCGCATCCGTGCGGGGTGCGAATGGCTTTCAGCTCGCCTTCCGTCACATCGCGGATGTCGAGTATCTTACCCTTGAAATGCAGGTCCTCGCCGGCATACGGATGGTTCAGGTCGATCGTCACTTTATCATCCGTCACCTCGCATACTTGCGCTTTCACGATCTGTCCGTCCACGGTGTTCATCGGCACTATAGCACCTACAAACACGCGCTCTTCGTCGAACTCGCCGTCGCCGTTGAAGAACATGCTCTTGGGCAACTCCTGCAGTCCTTCCGGGATATATTCGCCGTAAGCGTCGGCTGCCTTCAGCACGAAATCAAACGTGTCACCTACCTCTTTGCCGTCCATTGCGGCTTCGAAAGCGGGTAACATCATCTTTTCCCCGTGGCACCATACCAACGGATGTTGCTCCGTCGCCCGTTCCATTAACTCTTCTTTTCCGTCCTCGCCTGCGATGTATAGCTCATACGTCGCCGACACTACTTTCAGTTTTTCTACCACCATGTTACTCTTGCGTTGGTTGATTGGTTACTGTTTGTATCATATTTCAGGTCGCTCAATATGGACGCGTTCACGCCTATATGGAACGTATAACTCTTGAATGGTCCGATGGGGTTGATGCTGGCGCTCATGTTCCAGCAGTGCAGGTCGCGGCTGATGTTGAATACGCACGCCGTCATCTTCATCTCGTCGAAGTTATACGTCATGCTGGCGCTCACTTTCCATCCTTTGCCCAGGCCTATGTTGCCGTTCAGCGTCAGGTAGTTCGAGAACTTCATCTTGTAGTACATCTTCTCGTAGTCGAATTCGCTGCTGTTGGTGTAGGCGAGCGAATAACTGATGCCGAGACTCCACGGGATCTCGGTCTTCGTGTAGCCGTCGTCCACCTCCGCCTCTTTGGTCTTGCCTAACTTCGCGTTCTTGTCCGTACCGTCTTCGTTCTTCGTCACGGCGCTCAGGTCCGCACTGCCGCTGCTGTCGCTGGAGGACGAAGAACTCGGCACGCTCTCGCCCCGACGTTTGGCGGCTGCCTCTTTCCATTTCTTGATGGTCTGGTCGCTGATGGTGTAGTTGAAGCTCCATCGCAAGCCGTTCCAGTGAGGCATGCGGCCGTGATGCCAGTATTGCTTGTTCGTTCGCACGGGCGTGCCTAACGCGTTCAGCTCGTACATGTACGGGTCTAACTGCGTGTTCAGGTTCAGGCTGTAGTTGTTCAGTTTCGGGAACTTCAACCGTAGGTTGACGGAGAATAGACTCCAGTTCATACTGTCCGCTGCGAAGTTATAGCCGCCGTCGATGCTGAAGTTATCGATCAGGCTGATCACGCGGTACGGCTGCTTACCCGTCGTATCTTTGGTGTTCACCACTTTGACCTCAAGGTTGTTGGCCACGCCGAACGACAGCGTCGCCGATGTCCCGCGAGGCGCATTGCCGTAGATGCCGTTCTGGAAGCGCGAATAGACCTGATGCTGATATATCGGATTTCCCGCCTCGTCCATTTTCTGGGTCTTGCGACCCGTGATGCTGTCCACGCCGTCATATACGGGCTGGTCGTAACTGCCGTAGTAGCCCCAGAAATTGTTCTCGAAGTTCGGGTGGTAGGTGATGGATACGTGCGGCGTGATCACGTGCCGGAACTTCTCCACTTTGCTGTTCGGGAATAGCTTCTTGATTGGCGTGTAGAAGCCGTATAACTTCGTCTGCAAACTCAGACCGACGTTGAAGTCAAATACGTTGTAGAATCCGGTCGTGGTATCTCTCGCCAGCGCTTGTGTCGCGTCATCCCATCGCTGGTCGATGCGTTGGAAATACATACGGTCGGTCATGTTGATTGTCGGCGAGACGGTCAGGTATTTGAATAGCGTGAAGCTCGCGTTGATCGGCACGGTATGACGGATACCGGTCTGCCAGTCGCGCATGAAGTCCGAGTGCAAAAAATCTTTCTCTTTGATGCTGTTCACGGCTATCTTACCGTTCATCGTGTAGGCGATACTTATCTTCTCAAACCATTTCTCTTTGCCCGCCGGCTTGCCTTTCTTCTTCAGCACGGCGCTGCGTAACTGCTTGAAGGGATATACGCGGCTCATCGTCACCGCCAACTCCGGCGCCGTCAGGCTTATCGTCGAGTCTTTCGTGCGCTGCGTCAGGTTGGCACTCATGCTGATGTTCCATGGGCTCTCCGGGAAACGCTGTGTGTAGTTGATCGTACTGCTCTTCGTGTTCTCCGAATAGAGGTCGGTGTTGTAGTAGCTGTTGATGTTACTCCGGTTGTAACCGCTCGTCGCGAAGTTCACGCTGGCGGAGAAGGTGGAGTAGGGATTGAGCTTCGCGTCCTGGGTGTGCGACCATTGCACTTGGAAGTTCTTGTTCTCCGCATAGTCCGGCATGCCGCGCTCGCTGATCACGTCGTTGCGGTAACTGATGTTGATGCTTCCCGAGAAATGATACCGCCATATGTATTTCGACTGTGCTCGCACGGCCCATGTACCGCGCGTGTAGATGTCGCCTGTCAACTGCAGGTCGAGGTAGTCGCATATGGCGAAGTAGTATCCGCCGTTGCTCAGGTATAGACCGCGCGTGTAGTCATCGCCGAAACTCGGCATGATGATACCGCTGGAGTACTTGGTCGAGAAGGGGAAGAAACCGAATGGGATGGCTAACGGCAAAGGCACGTCGCCCACCACCATGTATGCCGGACCGCAGGCTATATAGTCGCCCGGTTTCACTTTCGCTTTCGTCATCTTCAGGTAGAAATGCGGATGGTCATGATTGTCGCAGGTCGTGTATTGGCCGCCCGCCATCATCATCACGTCGTCATCTACTTTCTTCGTCTTGTCCGCAATGATATAGCCCTCGCCCTGCTGCGTCACCACATGCCGGATAAAACCCTTCTGCGTCTTCAGGTTGTATGTTATCTCGTTCGTCTGATACTCGTCCTTTCCGTCATGGAATACCGGCCGGCCTATCCATTCGCCTTCTACGGTATCGTAAACGCCGCGGGCGTAAATCTGACTGCTGTCGATGTTCATCCGGATATATTCGGAGTTCAGCGCCATGTTCTCAAATTTCAACTCACCTTTTCCGTGCAGGTAGGCATTACCGTTCTTTGTCATCACCATCGAGTCCGTGGACTGGTAGTGTACCGGCGATGTCAACCCGCTCTTCTTCTTCGGCTTCTCCTCCTCTTGGACGGCTTGTACGCTGTCTCTTACGGCCGCCTGCAGGCTGTCCCGCGCCGCTGCTTTCTCCTTTGCTTTCGCTTCCAGCGTACTATCCGGCAATGCCGTGCTCTGCACGGTCGTATCCTGTGTTCCCACAGGTATCGAATCCTCTGCATAGGTAGGGAGGAAACACAGCAAAATAATGCCCAAACTTATATGTCTTACGCGTATGCGCACAATAAGCCAAAATAAAATCGGGCGCAAAGGTAGTAAAAAAAAATGACATGCGCAAGCCCGCGCGCGATTTTTCTTAAAAATGTAACATTAAATTTGCATATGTCGCAAAATTGTTGTACCTTTGTCCCCATGATTTGTTTAGCAAGCACGCAGAAGTAAAAATAATTGATTACTTTTACAGGTGAAAACATATCAAATTTTAAGAATCTATTATCATTTATTTGGGAAATGCACCTCTTACTAATGGATTTTGCTTCTTGTTACGTATATATATAATAAAGGGGCAACAATATGCCCATAGTTAATCCATTAAAAACGTAACAAGATGAAAGGACAAATTACGGTCTATTATGACCTACCCAATCTGGCACTCTATTTAGAGAGAGTCGGAAACAAAGTTAAAGAAGAGCATGTGCAAGACATTATCGCTGAAATGCTAAAACAAGCGGTAGCTCTTCATATGAACGAGGAAGCGGATACTATATCCGGTACGCTGATGGAGATGTTCGTCAGTTCGGTAGATAAGACGCACACCTTTGAAAATCTCCCTACAGATGCGCTGCGTGTGTACTTCGGAGAGAACGAAGCAGAACTTGCTGAGCAAGGAGAAAGAACCCGGCAGCGAACAATAAAATATCTTCAACGCTCTGCAAGTCTTGATTCCGCATCAAAGGAAATAGCAGCAGAATTACACCGGGAGGATATGGATCACCTGGTGCTGCGTTGGAAAAACAGGAAGAAGATAGAGGAACTTATAACTGATGCTTGGGGAAGAATATATGAGAGAATGAATGATGTCGAGGAGTCGTGTTCTACACAATTGTCAAAAGAAGACAAGCTAATATTCCTTGATTTCGACGGCGTGCTGAATAGTAGCGGGTATTCAACTCATCTGTATCGAAATGATGAGCCGGCACAAGATAGTATGGGCTTCAACCTGTTTGACCCAAAGGCTGTTGAATGTATGAATCGCATAGTAGATGCAACCGGAGCCAAGATTGTTGTAACTTCTTCTTGGAGATATTTAGGCTTGACTAAGGTGCGGAAACTATGGAAAGAACGTGGGCTGCATGGAGAAATAATTGGCATCACTTCATTGCATGTATTTGACGAACTCATTCTTGAGATAGGACTGGAATGGCTCGAGAGAGAACCGAATGGATCTCCGCGTAGTGAGGAAATAGAACATTGGCTAAAATCGTATGGCATTAATGCTACGTATGGCATTAATGCTAACTATGTCATTTTAGACGACCTGCCAATGCCGAAAGAATTACATGCGCACGCAGTACAGGTCAATCCCCAAGTGGGACTTACAGCCATAGAGGTAAAACAAGCAATACAAATTTTAAATTCAAAATGATATGAATAAGGACAAAATTTTAGAATTACTTAAAAGTAAGAATCGGAATTTTAGACTTCCTAAACATCTTGATTTCTCAATAGATGGGAAAGTGCTAACCATCAGTCTTTCAATGGAAGGGTTGACATCTAATATGCAAACAGACGATGCGGCATTTGAAGGATGGGCTATTTGTCTTAAAGCATGGATTCCTGATATTCAAAATGTAATCATCCAAAAGCAGACAAAAGAATTGCCTATTAAAAACGAACATTATAATAGGTTCCTATATCGTGTAATGAAGTTCACAGAAACATATCCATGGGCTGAAGCAAAAGATTTTAATCGGGAAATAGAAACGTTCAAAGCCAATAAATTAGTGGTAAATGTTCCGTTGAAAGAAGCGGACAAAGATGCTGGCCATGCAGAAGCGAAATTGGAAAGAGAGTTTTGTCTAAAAGAGAAAGAGAACTTTGATGCCTTGGACCACCAATTACCGGTACATCTTTTCAATGGAAAAGTATGGGGAGACTTGTCTTTGACCCCAAGTAGTTTTTTAGATATATGGAGTATAAAAGATGGTGTGTTGAATATCTACGAGTTAAAACTTCCTACAAATAAGAAAGTCGGCATCATCTCTGAATTAATGTTTTATGTAAATGTAATGGCTGACATAATGACACATAACATCGTTATTCCTAATACATCGGTTTATAGGTCATTTAATCATTTATACGAAATGCAAGAACAAAATAAATGCAAACAAATAAATGGTGTGTTTTTGACAAATGCGCTTCATTCTATGATTGAGCAACGGAAAGAAGAGGTCATTACCATCCTAAACGAAGGCAAATTTGCTATACCGACTAAGTTTACACATCAAACACTTTAACACTATGCAAAAAGAATATAATAAATATCCGCAAACAAAGTACCAAACACAACAAGAAAGTCGCCAAAGAAGATTGATGAGAAGTAAGTCCGACGTCTTTGATGGCGCAGACGGAGAGTTATTTTTCATCAAAGAAACAAAATCATGGCGACCATCTTCAAAAATCATTCGTCATTCGGAAAGCAGCAAAAACCTATTTAAACCCATAAGACAAGCTGCACTCGCCTATTTTGAACTTAATGACATTGAGTGGTGGCGGCAAAGCGAGGAACACTATTTCCCGAACGGGCATGTTCTATCTTCGCAAATCCACTGTCTAAACCATCTGTTTGCCATTCGTGCAGATCAGGATGCCGTGCGCAAGATTATTCAAGCCATACTGCCGGAAATAACGGAGATATTACCATCCCCGATAGATGAACAATTCTGTATTATGGAGAAATATCCATACAAAACTCCTTCGTACATCTCCTTTGAGTTTACTTATGAAAACAAGACGCTTCTCAATGAGCGTTGTAATAAACGAGGGGCAAATTGCACCTCTGTGGACGCTTTTGTTTATGCCAAAGATCAAGAGGGTAAACACGTATTAATACCCATTGAATGGAAATATACTGAACATTACGAAAAGGTGGATGATGAGTATAAAGCGGATGAGGAAAAGGAGGAAAAACGCTATCGTCATTTGGCAGAACTTTCTGACTCTAATCTTAAAGGATGGAAAGATGCGTATTATTGGGATCCGGCTTACGAACTGGCAAGACAGACTTTACTCATGGAACAAATTATTCGGAATAAGCCCTTTCATGCGGACTACTATCAGCATATAGTGGTTTGTCCTAACGGAAACGTAGAAATGAGAACAGATGCAAACGCATTCAAGGAGTCGTTAACCGAAAAAGGGAAAGAACATTTCCATATAGTTGATCCGCAAGATCTTCTTGCACCTCTACAAGGTAACGAGAAGTATAAAGACTTGTTAAATTATCTCGAAAAACGCTACTGGCATTGAGGATATATCCTCTTCCCTTCAGGGAGGAGACAGAGGTAGGCTTATTCTCCATGACGGACAAATCTTCATCCTCCGCGGGGCAAAAAACTACGATGCCCAAGGAAAACTGAAAAGGAAAGAACATCACACACTCTTCATAAGTACAGGCTCCACAAAGCTTGGACCTTTTTTTGAGACGGTGTCGAACCGCCATCGAGCCGTTATCGAGCCGTTATCGAGTCATTATCGAGACTAAACCACAAGATACCCATAACATATCCATAGGATACCCATAGGATACTTGGTCCTTTTTTGCACAAATATCACTTCTCCTGTATATATACATAGTATATATACACTTTTTGTGGGTTTTTATAAAAATTTAAATAAACTTGCGTATTCCAAATATTTGTTGTACCTTTGCATCCGAAAATAAACAGCGAACAATAGTATTTACCATAAAATCAAATTGTTATGAGAAAACTCGTTTTGGCGCTTTGCGCGATTGTTTGCACAACTGTTTTAGCTGCCCCGAAGTTTGATTTCGGAGACCGTTTCGCTTTCGCAGGTCTGGAATCTAACAAACTTGTACCACCCACCGGCATTGAGATCCTCGAGCGTAAAGTACCCGTTCGTAATATGGATCAACGTCCTATCAAAGATGCCATTTACGTCTATAATGGCGACGTGAAAGGCGCTGTTTCGGTGGATCAACTGAATGCCTTCTCCGCGCAAGTCTTTGAGGCTTGCAAAGCTGCTTCTAACGACGGCAAGATTCAAAAAGAGCCGGCCTATGGAGACACCAAACTGGTGGGGGAACTGACCGAACCGAAAGTGTTTGAGAAGGCCTATGGAACCGCCAAATATCTCTTCAAACACGGCGACAGATGGTTCACTGTGCACGTCGGCTACGGCACGGACTACGCAGGCTCTGTGTGGGTAAAAGACCTACCTGAGAAGTTCTACTGCTGGACTATTTCTGTCCGGGAATATTTTGTCGAAGAATAACGGCTAATCCCGCCGGAGACCGGTACAAAAAGAGAGAGTCGCTCAAGGGCGGCTCTCTTCGCTTAGTAAAAGTGAGATATTACTGTAGATGGATTGAGATGCTTTTTCAAATCCGCTGCAAAAGTACTGCTTTTTCGCCATATGTGAGCAAGCAATTTTTACTTTTTTTGTAACAAAATGTCGCTTTCTGTTGTCTATTTCAAAAAAAAGCAGTACTTTTGCAGGCAAAATAGGTAAATCTCCTTTATGCAACCGACAAAAAGCACATGGAACCGGCAGATCATGGCGGTGGAGCAGCAGGGCGTCTCGGTGGAACGTGAGGTGCATCGTTTTGCGCGATATGACGTCGATCTGGTCTTTCCTTACATCATCCTCACCCTCTGTCTCCGCGGCACAGCTCGCGCGCTGTACGACATGCGCGAAGTGACCCACCGACCCAATGACCTCGCCTTCATCATGCCCGGACATATCATGCGGCCACTCGAGTGCTCTGAGGACTACACCTACGCACGGCTGTTTGTGTCCTCCCAACTATTCAGCGACCTCCGTATGTACACCTTCAGCCATGACTACGATAAATTCAACTATGCCCCGATATGCACACTGACGGATGAACAGGCACAACGGCTGTTGGTCTTCATGGAGCAGTTGGGCGTCATCGCCGGACATACCGACGAAGAACTGCCGCACCGCTATCAGGCACTGCTCGCGCAACTGTCCGTCGGCTACGAGATGCTCAATTTCTACCGCCGCGAGCAGGACAAACAATGGGCGCAAAGCAGGCACATGGACCTCTTCAACCGCTTCTGCGAACTGGTCGTGGAGCATTACCGCGAGTCCAAGGAGATTCAGTTCTATGCCGCACAACTGCGCCTCACGCCCAAGTACTTCTCCAAGTCCATCCGGGCGGCAGCAGGTATCTCGCCCGGCGAGTGGATCGAGCAGTATGTCGTCACTCAGGCCAAAAGACTGATCGAGAACTATCCCCACCATACCCTCAAGGAGATTGCTTTCATGCTCGGCTTCAACGAACCATCTTCCTTCTACCGCTATTTCAAGCACGCCACCGGCATCACCGCCAAGCAGTTTCGTGACAGCCTGAAGGCATAAAAAAAGAGGCAAACAACCGTTGCCTCTTCTGTTTTCTATACTGGTCTTATCCGTTCTTGCGGCGCTCCAACTGACCCTCCAGCGCATTCAGACATGCGTCCAGCGCTTCCTCAAAAGTATCAGCCGTCTTCTCTGCAAATAGACCCGCAATACGTACCTTCACTTCCTTGTTGGCGTTCGTCTGCGGCTTAATAACGGACATGCGAACTTCTACCTTGTCGTCCGCGTTCAAATGACGCTCAAAACGGCTCATTTTCTTGTCAATAAACTGCTCGAGTTTCTCTGCCATCTCGAAATTTACGGCATTAATCGTCATGTTCATAGTAGTATATTTTTAAGTGTTAAACAAAATTTTGTGCAAAATTACAAAAATATTTTGATATGTGCAAATTTTTTACTACCTTTGCAGCGTTTTTTTGAAGAAAAAATATTCAATACCCCTATATGAAAGTAAATTACTTGGAGTCGCGTCACATCGGATTGACGCCGGAAGAAGAAAAACACATGTTATCGGCCATCGGTGCGGAGTCCATGGAAGCCCTTATCCGCGAGACGATGCCGGCGGATATTCTGTTGCCGGAACCCATTGAACTGGACGAACCGCTGACGGAGCAGAAGCACCTCGAGACGGCGCAGAGCCTGCTGGAGGAGAATATCCCCGCACGCTCGTATATAGGCCGCGGATGGTATGGCACCATCACGCCTGCCGTCATCCGCCGAAACATGCTTGAGAACCCCGTGTGGTACACTTCTTATACGCCTTATCAGGCTGAGGTGAGTCAGGGACGACTGGAAGCGCTCTTTGTCTTCCAGACCATGATCAGCGACCTCACCGGTCTGCCGCTGGCGAACTGCTCGTTGCTCGACGAGGCGACGGCGGCCGCAGAGTCCGTCACGATGATGCGAAACCTGCGCTCGCGCGAACAGGTCAAAGCCAACGTCCGCAAAGTGTTTGTGGACGAAAAGATATGGCCGAACACCTTATCTGTACTGCGCACGCGTGCAAAAGGACAAGACATAGAGATTGTCACCGGCAGTTACGCTGATTTTCAGCCCTCTGCGGACTTCTTCGGTGCACTCGTGCAATGGCCAAACGCAGATGGTGCCATCGAGGACTACGAAGCTTTCATCGATGACTGTCATGCGGCGGGACTCAAAGTGACGGTAGTGGCTGATCTCATGGCTCTCGCGCTCCTCAAACCGCTCAACGCCGACATCATGTGCGGCACAGCACAGCGTTTCGGACTGCCGATGGGCTTCGGTGGGCCGACCGCCGGCTATATGGCTACGCGTGATGAATACAAGCGTGACATGCCGGGACGTATCATCGGTCTGAGCAAAGATAAATACGAGCGCCCTGCTTACCGCCTTGCCCTGCAGACGCGTGAACAGCATATCAAACGTGAGCGCGCCACATCGAATATCTGCACCGCCGAAGCACTCTCTGCCATGATGGCAGGTATGTATGGCGTTTACCACGGCGCAGAAGGTATACGCGAGATAGCAGAGGGTATTCACGGCAAAGCCGTGTACCTCAGCGAGATGCTCCAAGCATACGGCTTCAACCAAGAGAACGCGGAGTTCTTCGATACGCTCAAGATAACGCGTGATGACGACCCGGACTGGCAACAAAGGCTGCACGACATCGCTGAACCGATGGGTATCAACTGCTACTACGACCCGCAGGGGTGGGTAGGGCTCTCCATCGACGAGACGGTGGACCTCGACGACATGAACGACCTGATTGCTATCTTCGCTGAAGTGAGTGGAAACATCGCGCAATACGAGGACTCCGAAGAGGCTTTCAACGGACTCTGGGCCATCGAAGAGAACCGCGTGCGTGACATCGACTTCATGCAGGCTGACGTCTTCAAGCGCTATCATACCGAAACCGAACTGATGCGTTATCTCAAGCGCCTCGACCGCAAGGATATATCGTTGGCTACCTCGATGATTCCGTTGGGCTCTTGTACAATGAAACTCAACCCGGCGGCTGCCATGATACCTATTACCTACGGTAACGCCCTGGCCGTTCATCCGCTGGCACCCGAAGAGCAGACTGCCGGCTACGAAGCTATCATGAATGACCTCAAGCGCCAGTTACTCGCCATCACGGGCTTTGACGCTTGCACCCTGCAGCCCACTTCCGGCGCTGCCGGAGAATACACAGGTCTGGTAGTCATCCGTGAGTTCCTCCGCCGCAATAAGCAGTCGCAACGTAATATCCTTCTTATCCCTGCTTCCGCTCACGGTACCAACCCTGCCTCCTGCGTACAAGCGGGCTTCACGCCTTGCGTCGTGCAATGTGATGAGCAAGGAAACACCGACCTTGCAGACTGGAAAGCCAAAGCCGAAGAGCATAAGGATGTGCTGGCAGGCTGTATGATAACTTACCCCTCCACGCACGGTATCTTCGAGCAGGACATACGCGCGATGATTGCTGCCGTGCATGACAACGGAGGATATGTCTATATGGACGGCGCGAACATGAATGCACAGATAGGCTGGACCAACCCTGCCTTCATCGGTGCGGATGTCTGCCACCTCAACCTGCATAAGTCCTTTGCCTCGCCTCACGGCGGCGGTGGACCCGGCGCAGGCGCAGTATGCTGCATAGCTAAGATGGAGGACTGTCTGCCTGCCGAGGACGCTAATCGCGTCTCTTCTGCCCTCTACGGCAATGCGAACATGGCGCTTATCTCGTGGGGATATATTGCTATGATGGGCTGCGAAGGACTGCGCCACGCTACCGCAGCGGCTATTCTCTCCGCTAACTACATGGCGAAACGCCTCAAAGACGCTTACGGCATTGTCTATACGGGAGCTACGGGCAGGGTAGGTCACGAGCTTATTCTGGACTGCCGCCAGTTCCACGCCATCGGTATCACCGAAGCGGATATAGCCAAACGACTGATGGACTACGGCTATCATGCGCCGACACTCTCGTTCCCTGTTCACGGCACACTCATGGTAGAGCCTACGGAGTCGGAGTCACTGCAGGAGATCGACCGCTTCTGCGATGTGCTGCTGCAGATACGGCAAGAGATAGCGGACATCGAGTCCGGCAAAGCCGATAAAGAAGACAACGTGCTCATCAACGCGCCGCACCCCGAGTATGAAGTGGTGGCAGACGAATGGTTGCATCCGTACAGCCGTCAACAGGCCGCTTACCCGACGGAGTGGGTGGCACAAACGAAGTTCTGGTGCCCTGTGGGACGCGTTGATAACGGCTTCGGAGACCGTAACTTGGTAGCTAAGTTCTAAACAACGTCAAGCCATGTTGCGTTATAGTTCTTTTGTCAACCCGCATAACGCGGAGAATGCACCTCTGGCGCATAAGATTTTTGAATATCTGGTCATCATCATCGGTATCGCACCGATGGCGCTGATGGTCAACTGGGTATTGCTGCCGCATGCCTTTGTCGGCGGTGGTCTGACGGGTATCTGTTCGGCGATCTATTATGTCACGGACGAACTTTTTCCATCCCTTTTCCCAAAATATAACGGCGCTATACCGGTGTGGCTGACCACTTTCGTCTTTAACGCCATTCTGCTTACCATCGCAGGTCTTACGGTGGGATGGAAGTTCTGTATCCGCACCATGGTCGGCGTGGCGGCAATAACGTTCTGGTATCGCGTCATTCCTATTCTGCCGCACCCCATCATCTCTGATCCGTGGCTCGGCGCCATCATCGGCGGTTTTGTCTTTGGTCTCAGTCTCGGCTGTGTACTCGCGGCCAACGGTTCATCCGGAGGAACGGATATCGTGGCAATGATAGTAAACCATTACCGTAATATATCGCTCGGCAACATCATGTTAGCCTGCGATGTGCTTATTATTGCTTCCGCATTCTTCCTTCCGTTGCCCAGTTATATGCAGGCCGAGGGAGGAGATCCCAATTATCTGCATATCAAACGAGTGCTTTATGGTGTGGCAATGACCATCTCTTATACGGTGGCGGTGGACTGGCTCATGGCGCGGCTCCATCGTTCTGTCCATTTCCTCATCTATTCCACCAAATATGATGAGATTGCTACCGCCATCAATACCACCGTAAACCGCGGTGTGACGGTCTTGGACGGCACGGGCTGGTATTCAAAGAAACCCGTCAAAGTAATCTCTGTACTCGTCCGTAAGCCCGAGAGTTCGCTGGTCTTCAAACTGGTTCATGACATCGACCCCAATGCCCTCGTATCCATTGCAGACGTCGGCGGTGTCTTCGGTTCAGGCTTTGACAAAATAAAAGCAAAATAAGTGCGATTTGTAAAAAAAATGCGCAATTATTTGCATATGTCAAAAAAAAGCAGTACTTTTGCACCCGCTTTTGACAGGAGAGTTGACTGAGTGGTCGAAAGTGCCGCACTCGAAATGCGGTGTACGCATTACGTCGTACCGGGGGTTCGAATCCCTCACTCTCCGCGGTAAAAGAATAGGATGCCCACAAGGGGTATCCTATTTCTTTTATTCGGAGATGAGGGCCTTCTCACTCCCCGGTCGGTGGGTTGCCGCTACGCTCTGTCGATTATTGCTCCGCAATTTTCGAATCTCTCATTGCAAGATCGGTGCCCTTGAATCCCTCACTCCTCATAAAATCACAAAAATATTTTCTCCAAAATTTTTATAATTCAAAAAAAAGTTGTATCTTTGCAACCGAATTACAGATTCATGGAGATGCAAAAGCCGCTTATAGATGTTCATTCGCCTGTAACAATCTGTCGGGCGTCTGCGGGTACGGGAAAAACGTACACGCTGGCGGCTTATTATGTGGGCTTGTTGCTCTCCGGAGAAGACTACCGTTCGATTCTTGCAATCACCTTTACCAACAAGGCAACGGCAGAGATGAGCGAGCGTATTCTTCATTACCTTCATCTTATTTCGCAAGGTGAAGCAGCTGATTTTCTGAGTTATGCACGGCGGTTCATGCTTCGTGACACGAATGCGCCGGACACGTTGCTGGCCAAGCGGGCGGGGGAGTGTTTCAAGCGCATGTTGCTGGACTACGACAACGTGCAGATCATGACCATCGACTCGTTCCTGCAAACGCTGCTGAGCGGTCTGGCGGGAGTGCTGCGCATGAGTGCGGGCTTGAAGACGGAACTGGATATAGATCATGTTATTCAAACAGCGGTAGATAAGTTGCTGACTACCGACATGACGGCAGCCGATCGTACCATCCTGGAGGACTACATGCGGTTAAAGCTGGATCAGGAGTCGCAATGGGACGTTCGTCAAAGTCTCTGCAGCATGGCGAAGGAGTTATACAACGAAGCGGTGCAAATGCTCGATTTCAACGGACAAATATGTTTTGATGCCGCTTCTATTGCCCGCCGACGCGAGACCATTGCAAAGCAATGGTTGGAAAACGAAGATTTGGCGGCCTTGCGTGTGATACTTAGGCAATGTAATCCGGAGGGCTATAATCGCTATACCAAAGCCGCTTATGAGCGCTTGCAGCGCAGTGTTGCCGATCCGTCTAAAGTGACGCCGAAAGATCGTTTTCGCGGAGTGGCGGATAAATACTGCAATGCCGATGAGATGGCGCGCGCTACAGAACTGGCGGAACACCTGAACCGCACATACAACACGCAGCAACTCACCATCCGTTTCAGCCGTGACATGGAGTTGATGTCGTCGCTGCAAGCCTTGATACAACGCGAGTTGTCGGAGGCTAACTGTGCCTTCCTGGCACATACTGCCGGTACACTGACCAAAGCACTGCGTGCCGGAGACGCGGACTTTATCCTTGAGAAAGCAGGCATTCGATATAAGCATATTCTCATCGATGAGTTCCAGGATACCAGTCAACTGCAGTGGAGTGTTATCAACCAGTTGCTGCAAGATGTGCTCGCAGGAGCAGGAAACACGCTACTCATCGTAGGCGATATTAAGCAATCGATATATCGCTGGCGTAACGGAGACTGGCATATCATGGACACTCTCCATTACCCGAATACCAATAAGGAATTTACCTCTCTTACCAAGAATTTCCGTAGTAGCGAAGAAGTCATTAGATTTAATCTCTCGCTCTTTGACCATATTATTAAGAGCGCCGACGACGCCCTCGTAGAACGCATCTATAGCGAAGGATACACCCCTGACAAGCTGAGTGAATTCTATCAAGCAGACAAGAAAAAGGGTGGATATGTGCATTTCAAGGCGTTCCAGAACGGCACAAAGGAAGACTTGACCTTTGCGATGTTCGATACCATGGAGCAATTATTGCAAAAAGGCGCGGTTCCATCGGATATAATGATCTTGGTGCGAGAGCATAAGGAGGCGGTCTTTGTGACCGATCTGCATGCTTCGCTGGATTCCGTTGCCTATCCTTTGCTTGCTAAGGCACATATGGTGTCGGCGGATAGTTTCCTGTTGGAGGCTTCGCAAGACGTGCAAACGGTGATCGCGGGGCTGAAGGCAGTGCTTAAAAAGGATGTTGTGGCGGAGGAATATATCAAAATGACTACCGGAAAGACCGATGCCATCGAACAAATTAAAGAGAGAGTTAAACCCAATATACCGCTTTATGAAGCCGTTAATGAACTGATAAGACTGCTACTGACGGACGAGAACGGTCAATACCAAGGTACGGAAACGGCATATCTCAATAGTCTTTTGGACCGCACGCGGGACTATGTGAGCTCTTATGGCAGCCATTGGAACGATTTCCTCGTTTATTGGGATGATACCATGCACGCCAAGCCTATTCCTGCCGCTTCCACGGATGCCATACAAATCATGACGGTGCATAAGAGTAAAGGACTGCAGGCGCAGACACTCTTTGTGCCTTTCTGTATGTGGACCAAGGAAGCCGGCAAACATCCTCAGAAAATATGGTGTAAGGTAGCCGAGGAGATAGAAGGCAAGGACTTTGTGCCTGTACAAGACGGCTTTGAGATGTCCGAATCGGCGTATAACGCGGAATATAAGGAGGAACACATCAATATGCGTATTGACAACCTCAATATGCTGTATGTGGCGCTCACGCGTGCGGAAGACAACTTATATATATCCACTTCCTATCCGGTCAATAAGGATGGTCAAAAGGGCGTTTGTAATCACGTAGGGCGTTATATAATGGATTTTGTGGGTGAGGATGAGTATGAAGCCGGTACTCCAATAATTAAAACGTCTTCAACGACCTCACAAGCAGGCCAAATCATTACTTCCGAACTTTGGGCTAACAGTGACCAAGTGCGTTTCGTACAGTCGCAGGAAGGTGCGTTATATACCGACTATGGGGATGAGGCGTACCGCCGTGTAGCACGTATGGAGGAAGGAACGTTATGCCATGAGATATTTGCCCACTTACGCAAAGCGGATGAACTGGAGGCGGTATTAGATGACTTCGAGACGCGTGGCGAGATAAAGGACAAACAACAACGGGAAGAACTAAAATCCCTGATTTCTTCGGCATGGGAAGGTAATGAGCAAATGCGTGAGTGGTTCAGTGCACCGTATGAATTACGCCTCGAAGAAGCGATATATATTGATAATAGGGAATTGCGGCCGGACCGCGTGATGATAAACCCGCAGACAGGTGAAGCAATCGTGCTGGATTATAAGTTCGGTATCTGGGAAGACAAATATATCACGCAGGTAAAGGACTACATGGAAGCCTTGCGTAGGATGGGGTATAAGCCCGTCCGCGGATACTTGTGGTTCGGAAGGCAAAATAAATTAAGGGAAATCAAGTGATGGAGACATTCTTGCAACAGACAGCGCGTGCCATCGTCGATTCGATGGAATGGCAGCAGTTAAGCCGCACTACATTAGTGCTGCCGTCTCATCGTGCGGGATTGGTGCTGAAGAACGAAATCATGCGTCTTCAGCAGGAACGTCATGCGCAAGCTATATGGGCTCCGCAAGTACAAACACTCACGCAATTGCAAGATGCATTGAGTCCCTTATACCCTGAAGATGAACTGTTTACCATCGTACGGCTATACCACCACTATAGGAATTTCAATACGGAAGATAAGGACTTGCTGCCGCTCGATATGTTCTATGGCTGGGGACGGCAAATGTTGGCGGATTTCACGAATGTAGATGCGTCTATGCCGGCTGAACAGGTACCGAATTTCTTTGAGAATACTATTGCGGCGCACGAACTGGAACAATGGCAATTGGACGATGAAGTCAAAGAGCGGTTGACATCGTTGATAGGTACCAATGACCATTCTTCGGCTTTCAACGACTCCGTCAAGAAGCAATATGAGCATCTCTGGCAGCAGTTGTATGATCTATATACGGCGCTGCGCGAGGAAATGACGGCAGAGCAGAAAGGGTACACCGGTTTACGGCAACGGGCAGTAATAGAGCATTGGGAGGATTCGTATGTGCAAGAGCAAATTGCCGGGCGGACATTCGTTTTCGTAGGTTTTAATTACCTGTTGCCGGTGGAACGAGAACTGATGGAGCGGCTGCGTGATGCCGGTCAAGCGCAGTTCTATTGGGACTATGTAGCGAACTTTGAAACCAATGAAAAAGCCTTCTCCTTTGCGCAGAAGAATGCCGGCATATTAGGTAATTCCTTGCCTCCTCAGTCGTGGACTGCTCCGCGGGAAGTGACCGTCATGGCATGTGTCTCACGCGAAGCGCAGGCGCAATATGTGCACCGCTGGTTGAAAGAGAACTATACGGCGAAAGGGCAAAAAGTAGGCGTTGTGATCTGTGACGAGACGATGTTAGAGCCGGTCATCTATACCTTACCTTCCATCATTTTGCCCGGTGAAACCGAACCAATTGACGTCAATATTACCAAAGGTTTCCCGCTCCGTAATACGGCTGTCTTTGCACGTGTGATGACATGGCTGAGTGATAGAGCCCGCGGTAAAGCAGAGGATGTTGTCTCTCCGGAGATAATTGACCAATTGGTGGCAGAAGTGCTGAATGAAGTACAGGGTGACGATGAACAAAGTACCAACAAACTCAATTGGCAGGAATTGCTGCTCTTAGAGTCTGAATATCAGGTACGTAAGGTGGTGAACAAGATGCGCCTATTAATTACCAACGGACTGGACGATGTGCCGTTTACGCTTAAGTTATTGCGCTTATTGATGCGTCGTACTATGGAGAGCGTAACGATGCCTTTCCATGGCGAGCCTGTAACGGATGTGCAAGTGATGGGTGTATTGGAAACGCGACTCCTGGACTTCGATAAACTACTATTACTCAATGTGGAAGAGGGCGTGTTGCCGCAAAGGCAGCCGGACATCAGTTTTATTCCGTTCTATCTGCGCAAGACCTACCACATGCAGACGTCTGATGAACGGGCAACGGTTTATGCGTATAACTTCTTCCGTTTATTGAGCAGAGCCGCTCATTCTACGTTACTCTACGCGACAGCAGACACGGCGGAAGGAGGAAAAGGCATGTCCCGCTTTATCATGCAGATGCTCTATTCCGCCGAATTCAACGTACAAAAAGCAGCATTGCAAGAACCGAGCGTTTTGGAGTTTTTGGACTCCGAGCATATGACGTATATTGCCCCGCAAAAACGACTGGACCACTTGTCTCCCAGCGCATTAAATACCTTCATTACCTGCCCGCGCAGCTTCTATCTGCAATATATTTTGGGCTTGCGACCGGATGAGGAAGAAGACGTACTGTTTGCGCCGAATACGATGGGATCGTTTGTCCATCATGCGATGGAGTTTATCTATATGCATTACTTGCATTGCGATAATGAGCATCCTGTGCGTATCAACCCCGATGAAATCGAAGCAATTCGGACGGATGAAGAAAAGATGCAAAAGGCTTTGGAGGCAGCATACCAGGCGATGAATAAAGAATATGCAAAAGATCACCCCGAAGATCCGGAGCACTATATTCCTGAGACTCATGTCGGTGAAAATGTGATCATTAAGGGGTATGTAAGCAATATTCTGGAACGGGATAGAGAGGATGCCAAAGTGGGGCTGCAAGTATGGTTGTTAGAGCAGAAGCGATACTTCCGCCTAACGATAGAAGGAGTAGGGGAAGTGCAGTTAGGAGGCGTCATTGACAGACTGGATATATACGGTGAACAAGGAAACGAGAAATTACGCGTAGTGGATTATAAATCAGGAGGATATAATGATACTACGCATGCCAAGAAAATGTCCGCGACATGGGAAGATATTATGGAGAGTGAGCACAAAGGATATGTCCGGCAGACCTTGATTTATAGCCAGGCAGTGTCACTCGCCGAGGGCAAAGACAAGCCCATTGAACCGAACCTCTATTTCTGTCGACGCAAGTTGACGGAAATCGTCACAACGATTGATGTGGAGAATGAGACAGTGCGGGACTACAACACTATTCAAAAACCGTTTATAGAAGCTTTGCAGGCTAAGGTACAACAAGTGCTGACGGCAACGGAGTTCCCGCAATGCGAGGAAGGCACATGTCCTTCTTTCTGCCCGTTCTTCAGGCTATGCGGTCGTAAGTCTACAGATTATTGATGATTATTTGCTCGAACGTGTTGATCTTGTCTTTGTCATAAGGACAAGATACTTTGACGTAGTTCTCCGTAAAGCCGAACATGCGTCCTTCCACTTTCTTAGCTTCCCATAGAACAGTTGCTTTGTGACCTTGTTGGGAGCGATAGAACTCTTCGGTCTTACGTGCGCTGATGGCGTGTAACTGCTTGCTGCGACGTTCCCGTTCCTTTTGCGGCACAACTGTCAAATCCATCTCCAACATACGTGTATTGGCGCGTTCTGAATACGTGAACACATGCAACTGGCTGACCGGCAAAGACTCGATGAAATCGACATATTCCGCCCAGCATTCGGCTGTCTCGCCGCGCACTCCTACCATACAATCGACGCCGATAAAAGCATCGGGCATCACGGACTTGATATGCGCTACACGTTCTGCAAAGAGTTCGCGCGTATAGCGCCGTCCCATGATCTTGAGAACGGTATTACTTCCGCTCTGCAGAGGAATATGAAAATGCGGTGCGAAATGTTTGCTATTAGCCACAAAGTCAATAATTTCATCACTCAATAAGTTTGGCTCACAACTGGAAATACGGATACGGAAAGTGCCATCAATGGCGTCCAACGCACGCAATAAATCAATGAACGTCTCATTCGTTGAACGCCCGAAGTCACCAATGTTCACGCCGCTCAAGATGAGTTCTTTGGCTCCTCCTTCAATGGCTTCTTTGGCTTGCAAAACAATCGTTGAAATCGAAGGATTGCGACTTTTACCGCGAGCGAGAGGAATGGTACAATAAGAGCAGAAATAATTACATCCGTCCTGTACTTTCAAGAAACAACGTGTACGGTCATCCTTGCTGTAGGCCCCGTAGAAATCATCTATCTCACGGATAGCAGAGGTGTAGACTTTTGATTTTTGTCCTGCAATGCTTGTTTCCAGTTGGTCAATAAATGCCGGCAAACTGAATTTCTCGTTTTGACCCAATACATAATCCACCCCTTCCATATGAGCGATCTCATTGGGTTTGAGTTGCGCGTAACAGCCTGTTACTATGATGATTGCATTTGGATTCTGCCTCCGGATACGATGAATCATTTGACGGTCTTTATGATCGGCAGCATCGGTAACGGTACATGTGTTGATAATGCATATATCCGCTTCTTCACCGTTCTTTGCGCGCATGTGCCCGCGTTCCAATAACGCTTTTCCCAACGCACTGGACTCCGCAAAGTTCAGCTTGCAACCTAATGTAGTAAACGCGATTTTCATTATTGGCAGAATACTGCTTGTCTCGGGAATTTCTTAGGTGCTTTAGCCGGTGCGGATGCACGACCTTTGTTCACGATAGGTGTTTTTCCTATCATGTGAATAGGAGCGCCGTTGCGCGCGTGACCTACCACTTCCCATCCTTCTGCAGTAATGGTTAATGTGCCATCAGCGATGAGCCACTGCGCGGAAGGAACCAGATAACCTTGGTTAAAATAGGACTGGCTTGTATAATAGAGTGTGCTACCACCGATATACACCTCTTCGTCATCTCTGAAGCCGGCATACGCCGTTCCCGGTTGTTCGCTGAGGTTGAGTTCATACGTTCCGGCAGGAATGTCAGTCTCGCTTGGTGTTGTAAACAGACAGAGGACGGCATAACGCACGCACTTGGTCTTATCAACGGTTATAACATCATCGGCATTGGTGGCATATATTTCCCAATAGTTAATACCCAAATCGCTGTAGGTCATATACATAGCCTGTGCACTACGCAAAGTATCCGCTTCCTCTCCGGAGTAATCCGATGGACCTTTGGCAGCATCCGGTTCCGGATAAAAGTCCGAAACAGGAACGGCTTTGATACCTCCGTGTAGAATATCTGCTCCTCCTTTTGTTTCGGGCACAACGGGGCGTTGTTCCGCTTGCACAACAGGTTTAAACTCCTCGCTGATAAATGCAACTACCATACAATTCTCAGGAACCCATTCTTCCTTCAAGGTCAGACTATAGTCCGCGCTGTATTTTTCTTTATTTACCGTTATTGCATCTCCTTTTGCCTCCGACAAGAATGCACGCACAGCGTTCGTATGGCGGAACTCTTCCCAGCCTTCGTATGTATTGTAATAATCGGCCTGGGTATTAATCATTCCTGACTCTTTAACTAAAACGGTCAGAAAGAGGTTAGGGTAGTCTTCTTTTTTGATTTTTCCGGAGATGTGCACTTTAAGCTCACGCGATGAAGCATCATAGGTGTTGGCAATGTTCAGGGAAGCATAAGTGGTGGTTTCAAACTGCGCCTTATTCGTTTCCGGCAAATACGCCGGATGGAATACAGTGCCTTTCCCGTCACCATAATTCACCTGAGTACGGTTGATGGCCATAGAAGGAGCACCGCTTACCTTCAGCGCGGATGTAATTGTTTTGCTGCCACTTACGGAGAACTTGTCAACTTGATAGCCATAATGATGGAGGATCACTATCCAGTTCGAGTCATTGCCGATAAAAGAGTGAATACAATCCATTCCATACGGGCAATAGCCGCATGTTTGGCCAGTAAACTCTTCAATAAGGTTCTTTTTGGGGAACTCCGTTTCTTCCGGTTCGTTGTTACGCTCGCAGGCAGTGAAAGTCAAGCCACTGATACATGCGAGAAGGAAATAAGCAAAATAGCGTTTCATATGAATGATTATTTAATGATTATTCCGTTAGGGGTATATGTTTTATTGTTTTGTTGAATCAACAGTTGTCCGTTTTGTAGGATTTTCGTTGCGCGTGTTTGCAGAGGTGTGGTCTCAATCGCTTGTGCGGAATAGTTGTAATGCACAGTAATTGTCTGCGCAGCAATGCCGTCATCGAAACGATAGGTGATGGTTTCGTTAGAACCGGCGATCGGCGTATAATGGCTATACCACGAGGCTAAACCATTCGGCGTAAAATGCAGGATTTCAGATGTTTCGCCATTGCCGGCTATACATTGTCCCGCGCAACAGAATTCATCGTTCAGACCTTTTGCAGAGCGCGTGATAGTTACCATGAGCGGTTCATTGCAAAGCAATGTGCCTTCCATATTCATTTGCATTTCGCCGGAAAGTATATTCTCTTCGGCTTCCGTAATCGTTAACTCAAGACCTTCCGTCGGAACGTCTCCATAACCGGTGATACTAATAATTAGTCCTAATATCCAAAGTAGTTTCATGTGCGTTTAGTATATGAAAATCGTTTTTATCCAATAACAGAGCGATCACGCTGCAATGGCGAGGATTACATCCTTCGGGAATAGAGACAGGAATCTGCATTTCCGCGCTATTGCCGCTTATCTGCTTTCCGAAGGGATTATTGTTCCCTGCTGCACGCAGTACATGGCGATGGTAATAGTTGGTATTTACCGTTCCATCCGGCATGGCTTGTACACCAAGCACGCTGTCTTCAACCAGCCAGCAAGCCACATTGGCTTCAAGGGAAGGCACATATTCGATAAGCACCTTTGCCTGTTTTTGCGCGGTATCGGCAATTGCAGAAGTGCATCGTATATACGGAGCTACCGTATCTTGCATCGCATCATAAACCATCGTTGCCCATGTATTCATATTTACAAAATAATCGCCCTCAAAACGCTGTATGTTGATGTTGCCTGCAGGGAATGGGGTTGTAGCCGTGCCATTCATCCATTGGTAGATAGAATCTGCTGCAGGGCAAGTATAATCATATAAGCCTTGCGTGAAAGGATTAGAGGCCGGGTGCAACGATACGGTATATAATTGTCCTTCATATGTTTCTTCAAGTGTTTGTGCCAATTCGGCAGCCGTAGGACAGTTGACACAGCGAAAACCGGTGAACTCCAACAGCACATGCCGCCGAACGCTTGTCCGTGTTTCAACAGGAATAAACCTGTCCTCAACAGGTATCACTTCGCAACTTGCCAAAGTGAGAGCCGTTAAAATGTAAACGAATAACTTGCGCATATTCCTTTCATCTGAGGTATGAAACGACAAACACCTCCCGAGCAGTTAAAGCCTTCGCGGGTTTTGGTATAACCTATATTGGCACGATGGGCGCCATATGTAAATGTCAGACCGGCTGTGTAATAATGCTCATTGGTGGCATCCGGAGCAAAGCCGATATTATATAGCCATTGCCCGCTTATTGTCCAATGGCGATAGAGGTTCAACTCATATAACGCGAAGCACCATTGTCCTTCGTGATGCGGAGAATACAAATACTGCAACTCGCCGCGCATGGATATGTTATCGTTTATTCGGACCCGCGCGTCAAGTACCGCAATTCCCGAACGGATCATTCCTCCTTGGCCTTCTATCGCATATTGGTTGTAAGCTTGATACATCAGCATCGCGTTTAGCCACCAGTTTTTTGAAATCCGTTTGTTTAACTCCATATTAACGTCCGTGTACACTTCTCCGACTCCGTTCATGCCGCGGATATGACTTCCACTCCATTTCATCGTTGTGCCGTATCGTCCGCCCATTTTGGTTTTCTTCGGCCATGTATAACGCACTTCGCCTTGTACGGCTAACTCTGACTCGCTATAGTTGGTAGCGTAAGGGTAGAGTGCAGCCAATGTATATGTGTGTTGTTGCGTAAAAGCCGGCATATGGTTCAGTCGTCCGCAAAGACCTGTTCCTTGCCGCTCGGAACGAAAACACATATTGTGCGAGTATTTGAACTGTGCCAATACGGACAAACCTTTGCGCGAATAGCCGATACTCGCCAGATAAGCTTGTCCCGGGTCATACGAGTAATGGTTTTCTGCGCACGGATCATTGGCTTTGCGGGCATATTCGAAAAGAAGTTCAAATCCTTTCACGCCAAACCGCGTTCTCACATCTCCGGCACCGACCCATTGCGGCAAGTTATACATATACAGCGTATTTCCGCCGATAGGCGCAATAATGGTGTCAAACGCTTCGTATTTTGATACCCAACTGCCGCCGATGGTCCAACTGATGTCATGTTCCTGCATTTGCGCCGACCATTGATCGATACTCAATTCCAAATCTGCGCCCAAAGCGACATCGCGCGTGTAGTTCCAGCCCCAAGCATGGTCGTCATAACAACTCCAATAGCGCCGTTGTTTACCTCCTATAGCGGTCAAATGAATGCCTTTGTACGGAGTTATTTCGACTTTTGCGCCACGAAGCGAGCCGTCAATACCGAGTGCCCGGTCTTCGTACAGACTTAATATCAAACCCGAACCGAATTGTCCATACACATCACCTATCGTTATCTCTCCCCAGTCAAAAGCCGCTGCGACGCTGAGATGACCTATTCCGTGACCGGCAAAACCTGCTTCTTCAAAGCCCGGTAGCGGCCATTGCGTCAGTTCCAGACGCGTAGTTGCCCGCAAAGCACGGAAATGGGCATTGTTGGAGTCGTTCTGATAGTTCACAGACAGATCAAAATAACTGTTACTGTGATACATCACCGGCGTCCAGTCCAATAGTCCGTCGTGCATCAATCCGCCGCTCACATATACCGTGTCATTTGCCCAAACGGTCAAAGGGACAGAGAGTGCGGAACATAGGATGATGCTATTTAAGATATTTCCGAATTTCTTCCTCATCTCCGGTGTTATAGCCTACGTGGTTATATACCGTTTTGCCTTTGCTGTCTATAACGAACAAATGCGGGATATTCTGCACGCTCATAGCGCGTTTAAGTGTGCCGTTAGGGTCGAGTAGAACATGATATTCCCAGCCGTTTCCGTTCACCAACGGTGCCACTTTGTGCGAGTCTTGCGCTTGGTCGATAGAGACGATGTACATCTCTACACCCGTTTCGTCCTGCCAGTCCGGGTAAAGTTCTTGAATGGCTTTCAATTCACGCATACAAGGCTTGCACCAAGTAGCAAAAAAAGAAATGATCACAGGCTTGCCGCTTTGTGATAACGTAGCTACGTTGACGTTTTTGCCGTTGATATCTCGCAAAGTCACCTCTGGAAGTGCCGCCAAACAACTGAGCACGCAGAGTGCCAACAACAGACTTATACCAAACCGTTTCATAACACAAGTTCTAAATTCGACGGCAAAAGTACTGCTTTTTTTTGAGATATGCAAGCGCGCGCGCATTTTTTCACGTAAAATCGTATTTTTATTTGCATTCATCAGCAACCCCTAACTCTCCAGTATTATATACTATGTATATAATACCAAAGAAAATGCAACCAAAATTTAGTGCGTGATAAGTGTGTGGTAAGTGCGAGGTAAGTACGTCGTAAGTGCGTTATTATTTGTATTATCTGCACAAAGTCCTATGTACTGACCCCAATTTTTTGGACACTTTAATTGGTTTATTATGAGAAAGAAAGTGCCCTTAGAGGTCAAAATGGAAGCGTTAAAATTGCTTCAATCGGGGATGTCCGTTCAATCAGTGAGTA
>JAGCFX010000071.1 GCA_017649925.1 Paludibacteraceae bacterium
GAATCCATCCGGGTAGCATTGAGAGACCTGCTCCAGCAATATTAAGGTCTCCGTTCAAGGTCTTGATACAACCGTTAGCTCCGGTTCCTCCTTTTATGTCAATATTGACAATATAGTCTAAGTGAATGTCTCCGCTTAAGGCATACAACGCAGGGGCAGCACCGCAGACAATCTGCAGATTAGAGAAGTCCGTAGCATCCAATGAGGAATAAATAATTAGCCAACCAGCGGTTTGAATAGCGGCACCGGCATGTTCCCCAAGGTTTTTAACCTCAATGTAGTTATCGCCAATCACCTCAATTCGCAGGTTTCCTGCCGCCACGATAGCACCTTTACCATCCATGCGGATATCTGCATTATTAAGAGTTAATTCAGTATTGGCGGCATCATAACTGACTGTTCCGTTACCGAGAATATCAGACGCATTGTCGGATGTTACTTGCACGCCGCCTACACTCAGACCGTAAGTCTCGGCGTTCATCACTACTGCGCAGCAGAGGGCTGCGAGGAAAAGAGTAAATTTACGCATAATATTGATCATTTAAAGTTATAATTTATAATTGCTGCAGCAAGCTGCGGATGCGCCAGAGGCGCGAAAAAAAAAGCAGCGTCGTTTGACGCTGCAAAGGTACTGCTTTTTTGGAACACGCACAAGTACCCAAAACTCGCATTTTTTATATATATCTATAGTCGCTGAAGCCAAATGGCCATAAAGCGATCGTATATAATATAGCCTTCTTTCGCGGGATAAATATACTCTTTCTCTTTCAAGAAATCGATAACCCGCTTGACGCTACTCATCGCCGGTAAATTGTATTTTTTAAGGAACGCGGTAGCAGTGGGTGCCACTACAATTTTTTCCTTGGCTATAGCGCGCAATACTTGGGCTTGGTTATTCGTCAGCAGGCTATACATTTTCCGGTAGTCATCCTCTTCGCGGAGCACAATATAATTCAAGCAGTCCGTCACATCCGCTTCTGTTACTTCCTTTGGATGCTTCTCAAAGAGGCGGTTGAGGATATACTGCATATACCATGTATAGCCGTTAATGCGAGTATATATACTATGGAATATATCTTCCGGCATATGCGTTCCCACCGTTTGCATCCACTGCTCGGCGAATGCGTAGTATGTCTGCTCGGGAATAACATCCAACGTCATTTTATCGGTACTCCGGAAGAAAGGACGTTTGGGCGAATTGAAGATGTCGGACATCAAATGCTGTTTGCTGCCGGAGAAAATAAACCGCACATTCGGACATTGCTGCACATGCGTGCGCAGAAGCGCCTCTACATTCTGCTCCGGATACTCCAATATCTGCTGAAACTCATCAATCGCTATATAACAGGTACGCTCCGATTTGCGGATATACGTAAAAATCTCTTCCAACGTGACCGCCGGGTTCGCCGCAATAAGGTCTAACCCTAATTTGGGCGCTCCCGTCAACGGATCGGGAGAGAGATAGAGACGACAACTCTGAAAGAACTGCGCCACATACCCTTCCATCTTTTGGAGCGGGGTGTCCAACTGTCCTATTACAGCCTTGCCTAATTCAACGACCATCTCATGCAATGAATGGGTAGCGAACAGATCCACATAAAAGCATTTTATCTCCGGATTCGTCTGTGTCAGGGAGGCAAACACATGCTGAATCAGTCCGGTCTTGCCAACGCGACGTGGACTGCGCAAAGTAATGTTTCTGCCATTACTCAAAGCAGAAATCAACTCTTCGGTTTCGTTCTTGCGATCACAGAAATACTTCGGACCGGCATAACCAAAGACAGCAAACGGGTTAGTTAAATTACTCATAATAAGTGATTTACGTTTCACGCAATTTGCGCTACGCAATTTGCGCTTCACAATTTGGGTGCAAAGATACTACTTTTTTTTGAAGTATGCAAGAGAAAAGAGAAAAAAAGCGTCGCAGTGACGCCTTTTTTCGTTAAACTGTTAAGTTGTTAGTATTCAGTAGTCAGTTTATTTCACCTCCTGACCGGTAGCGTTATAGGTTTTGCCGTTGCGGTTGATGAGCAGTTGGCCATCTTTGATCATCTTTTGGCTCTTGACTTTCGACTCTTGACTAACTTCCTCAATGTCTTCTCCGATCGGGCGAAGACGAGCCGTATAAGTCTCATCGTTTGTCACTTTGTCGAAATACTTATCCCAGTCGTCGAACGTCATTCCTTCCGGATATACCGCACTCTCTGCGGCACAGTTGGCGTAGCCTTCTACCACCCAGTCTTCCGTGCCATACTTCAGATCCACAGAGAAGACTGTATCGCCGGCAACAATAAACGTGATTGTGTAATCGTTCTGGTCGATATAATCATAAACGGCATTATAGCTCTGGTTGTCTGTTACAGGTGCCAGTGCCGGTTCCCAATATTTAAACTCCATGTCATCAGGCATATTAACTTGATCTAAGAAAACCTGTGCGAGATATTCGACCTCGGATATAGGTGAACCTTCGTCCAACTGGAAAGAAGTCTTGAATACACCATTTGCATAGAACTTAATAGAACATTTCGTAACGGTAGAACTGGACTCAATAACGGCTTCGTATACTTGGTCTTCGGATACAGCAGTAATCTCCGGACTCCAGCGTTTGAAGACTTTTCCCGAGGGAACAGATATCTGTTGACGAACGGCTTCTGCTTCTGCTTTGATATCGGAAGCCGGAGTGCCATATTCCTTTGAAATAGAATATACGATAGAACCGTTAACTTTAAAGCTGATATCGTAGTTCAACTTCCTCACATCGAAATGGTTCCACACAGCCGCCGCCTTATACGAATTGACACTTTGGTTCGGCACTATCAGTTTAACGTTTGAAGGTTTTACATGTAGGAAAGTATTGTCAGAAATCCAAATCGGTGCCGGCGAATAATTATAAATCCATTTTAATTCAGCACATCCCTTAAATGCTTCTTCCCCGATAGATACTACACCATCTCCCAGTCTAATCGTGTGAAGGGATGTACAGTCTTCAAAGGCTGCGCGGTCGATAAAGCCAACATTGCCCGGAATAGCAATCTTTTTTAGCGAGGTACATCCCGCAAAGGCGTACGGCTCTATTTCTACCAAGGTGTTCGGGAAAGAAATCGTTTGTAATGCAGGACAGTTATAAAATGCCGAGCCCCCGATTACTTCAACATTTTCGGGAAGTACTACTTCTCTTAACAGCGGGCAATTACAGCATACTCCTTTCTGTAATGTTTTAGACTCTCCTTCGGTCGTAATAAGTCTTGGGAATGTGATTTTCTTTAGTTTATTACAACGACAAAATGCAAATTCGCCGATGCCATTTATGCAACTTCCGTTTTCAAATGTTACAGAAGTTATCCCATTTGCGCCTTTAAATGCCTCATCTTCCATCTCCCAAACAAGGTAATGCTCACCATCATAGTCAAAGGAATCCGGGATATAAAGCGGTCCTTTCAAATCGGGATAGTTAACATTATTTACTTTATGGCTAACTACGGTAAGGAGCTCCTCCATTCCCAACGACCGATTCTCATAATAAACACCATTATAAACAATGGTCTTGGCTTGCGCCGTTA
>JAGCFX010000072.1 GCA_017649925.1 Paludibacteraceae bacterium
GCCCCGCCCGCTTCGGGCATAAAAAAGCAGCGACATCTCTGCCGCCACTCATTCGTCTATTACTCCCGCATCTTATGCGGCTTCTTTCTTTTTAGGCATTCTGATAGCCCGCTCTTCTAAACTCGCTGCATCGGCGGATTATCCGCCCACAAAGTATATCGTTATTAGAATATAGGATGCTTATGTCTGTATTAAAAATATTTAATCTTTCTCAGAAATTACAAATACAATATTTCCATCGTCTATGGTTACAACATACTTATTGTTCCCATTGTATTGCGCGGAATTTTCCGTACGCTCAATTTTGGTGTTTGTTTGTTCTAACTTGTCGCAAAGAGCATTAAAAAGTTGTTTTCTTTTATCTTTTGGAACATTAACTAAGAATCCAAAATTAGTAATCACAGCGGCTTCATTTAACTCATAATGCGAGAAACGTTTTTCTGTATCGTAATAGTAGCCATAGTAATAATTATACTTTTCTACCTGAACATCTTTATATATTTCTTTTTTTGCCTGACTATCAAATACAATGACAAAATCCACTTTATATAAACGCGATGCTGCATAATTATACTTTTCGAAATAATTATAACTAAAGTTATTAATATTCTGAGACTTTAGATAATCGCATTCTCCAATGGTTTTGCCTAAATCTAATCCTAAATCATGTAACTTGTTTGCTTTCGCAGAAACAAGATTCTTGACAATTCCGTCGATATCTAAAAAATCAGATTGTATTTCTTCGGAGCACATATCATTGCCAATTTCGTAAAAACCGTCCTTATGAATGGGCTTAAATTCTTTATCTAGGATAAAGCATTCATTTTTATCTTCGCCGATAAAGCCAAATCCTTCTTCCCACTCATAATGTTTATAATCTTTAATTTTTTGAACAGTTTCTCCTTTTTTATTTATAAACTCGAAGCTGTTATCTTCATAATCACGTAGTGCAAAAAAACCGTCATTTAGGATGGATATACCTATATATTTCTCATTTACGATACGTTCTCCTTTAAGATTCATTACCCCCCAGCCATCTTCTCCTCTATAAGTAAAGAAGTTATTCTTAATTTGCCCGATCTGTTTTACACGATCCGGACATTTAAGTACTTGTTCTCCCTTTATATCATAGATAAACAAACGGTCATCTTTTTCAACAATAACATTTTCTACGCAATCATCGCCTGCATAAGATGAGAAATCTATGTTAGCAAGGTCTTCCTTCTTCCAACCATCGTATTTTTGACCGTTTTCGTTTATCATACAAATATTGTCTTGGTCTAAAGGTGCAGCAGCGTCTCCATCTTCACTATACACTTCTCCATCCGCTTTAATTGCTAAGATATAGTTTTTCTTTAATGGTTGCAAGAATGTATAATCCGTTTTCAAAAGAAGCTTGCCGTCTGTATTCACCATGCCATAAGTGCCCTCTTCCGTTTCAACGACAAGGTATCCAAATTGAAATTTAGGAGAACAACGTTTAACTGTTTTGCCATCAAATTTGTTGAGTTCAAATTTTGTTGTCCCTTTGGTATCAATTACTTCAATCCATTTGTCTTTTTTACATATTGGAAGTAATCCGTTACGAGGCGATCCTACGAATTTTAAATCTTCCGCGATTATAGTCGGTTTCTTTGCGTCGAAAGCATACAATGTGTACAAATCACTAGCTTCTTCGACAGTAAACACGCCGTCACGGACAAAGCTTGGTTGATTCTTAAATATGTCATCGCACACAACATGTCCTTGAGGATCCACAAAACCCCAATCTGATTTTTTTTCGACTTTGCAAGGAAGATACTCTACGTTCGAAGAGTTGTTAGAGCAACTACATACAATAAGCATCAAAATGCTCAATAGTGGGAATAAATAAGATTTTTTCATAAGATATTGATTAAAAATACTGCCTACTCACTTATGGCTTTTCGGCTTTCTCCGTTTATAATAATTTAAAAGTTACAGGCAGAGTATATTTTACACGAGCAGGCTTCCCGCGTTGGTATCCCGGTTTCCATTTAGGCATAGACTTTATTATCCGAATAGCTTCTTTGTCAAGCGAAGGGTCCCCGCCAGAACGAGTGACCTCTACTCCTGAGATTGAACCGTCTTTGTTTACTATGAATTGACAAATGACACGACCTTGGATTCCGTTTTCTTGTGCAATAGTCGGATATTTAAGATTATCACTAATGAATTTGAACAATGCTTGCTGACCACCCGGGAACTCAGGCATGGACTCTACGACCACGAAGACAACTTCTTCTTCCTCTTCTTCAACTAAAGATGTCTGCGGCGTACTATTATTCTCTCCTCTTTCATGTCCGTCATTTAGAAGGTAAAAGAGATATGTGTCGCTCTCTTGTGGCGTATCAGCAAGAAGATTTGGAGTACACAAGACACAAGCAATGAACGTATAGCACCACAAATGGGTAATATATCTATAGTTAGTCATAATCATTTATTTTTTTTTGTTTTAAGGATCGTACCATAGTTTTCTGATGTGTAGGCTTCAAAAAAATCTATTTGCGAGACAAAATAGATTTTGTGTTTGTCGTATTCAGCCAATACTTTGGGATATTGAGACAATATAAACTCTACGGCTTGCGAATAATAATACGTCCGTTTAAACTCATCCAAATAAGAAATAATTCTTTGGGTTTGTTCATTCGGTTTTTTACGCATCGCTTTTAGCTTTATATACTTACTGTTTTCCGAAGCATAATTCATATATGAGTTAAGTAATGATTTTGCCTTTTGCCGCTCATATATTTCACCGTTAAAAGATACGTTCGTTAGGGTATTGTAACTCCTATCAAATTCTGTTTGGTTCTCATACAGATAACTATATTGATTCCATTGTTTCTGTCGACAGCTTTCTTGAGTTATCTCCTCACCATCAATGGCATGTATGACAATCTTACTTTGTTCTTCAAAAGGCAAACATCGGAACTCCATATAAATACTATCCAGTTTTGGTTTGTAATGGGGATTAAGCCGTATGTATGCCTCTACAAATTTTGAGGGATAATAGGTTCGTAAGTTATTTTCCATTTTATTCGTAACAAATTCCCTGTATTGCTCGCCCAAACGCTTAGCACAAGACAGATAAGCATTCGCGATGCGACTGGAATCTAATTCTATAATCTCAAATTTTGGTAGTTCCACCTCTAGTTTGGCTTCATTATAATAAGGATGTTTTTTGAGTTCGTTTTCTAACGAATCCTTGGTATAAGCAATAGCATTTTGATAGGCAAAACTCATCCCTCGATTTTTTATATACTGAACAGCCTGTTTGAACGCGCTCATTAATAATTTCGCGTCCCTGCATGCATCTGTTTTCAAAACAGGTGTCGCTATTTTTGCGCCATTATTATACGGAGATCTAGCTATATCCGCATTCCATTTTGCTGTAATTTCAGCTAAAGATTGATTCGCTGTCGTATAGGTATTGAGTATAGGCTGTTTGTTGGCATATTCAGGCACTTGAAATGATTCCAGATTTGGGCAACGACTTATATCAAATTTCCTTTTCAACCTTTCTATATAATCAAAATTACCATTATCATTTACAGAGGCAAAAGTTATTGTTTGGTCTCCATTAGTTTGATATATCGGTAATCCTAAAACTATTATATGTTCCAAACGAGGCATCGATTGATTAAAAACAGTCTGGCTACCAGAAGGCAACACTTTTACCGATTCCGGAATAAATAATGCTCGAAGCCTTACCATTCCATCAAATGCTCCAGGGCTAATGTATTCGATTGTATTAGGTAACTGAAGTGTATTTATAGAAGCTCGTGAATATTTGTAGTCATATTGAAAATATGCTTCTTCATCTTCGCGTTGTTGTTGTTCTTTTATTGTCTCTTCTACTATGGCATCTGATATCCAATTGTCACCAAAGAGAGATGTCGCAATTTGCTGTGTGTGGTACGCATCATAATAGGAATCTACCGCACTTGATTCAAAATCATAATGCGATATAGATTGGACAACATATCTATCTCCTATATATGATATATGAGATGGTATAACAACATCGTTTCCTACGCTTTGAAAGTTCAGTACTACTGCCGTCAGCTTTTCCAAATTGAGACGATAAACGATATTATTGATTATGGCATATTCCGCAAAGACACTATGACATATCAACGACACCCAAAGTAAAGTAATTAATCTTTTCATAATGATTTATTAAATTCAGCCTACTTCCTTCTTACTTTTCGGCTTACATTATTTACTCATCGTATATACACAAAAAACGTGAGGCTTGTTAGCTTCAATCTGGGTGCTTGAGGTTCTCGACTACCTAATAAGACCAAATATCTACAGAACAAGACTCACGTACACACGTGAGCATAAAAGCCTTGTTCTTGGTCTTATTGGTTTGAAACTGTCGAGATTTCAAGTACCCAAGTTTTAGCTTAATGCTTATTTTATCCATTAGCGCACACCTGCGCTTGTACTTACTTTTTTACACTGTTAAGCCCAGTGGTTTTTCAAATCTGGCGCAAAGGTACAACAAAATAATCAATTGTGCAAATAATTAGGACAAAAAGGCTAAAATTGCTCGCATTTTATAATTTTTTGACTTTTTATTCCTTTGGTTTGATAAAGGTCTCCTTCGGGTTGTTCTCTTGGATATAGGAACGAATCGAGTTCTGGAGATTCGGTATCACGTTCGCATCTTGTTTGCGTAGCAACGTTCCGCCTTGCCCGATCTTGGACGAGGCACTCTGATAACGCGATTTAACCAGTTTGAAGTGTATATTGTCGAAGTCCGTTCCATACACATCCAGTCCCAATATAAGCGGTTTGAAGACCGACAAGTGGTAGTTGAAACTGCCGTCAAGGTTCTGTTTGCCGCCTACGCCCACGCGATATTTATCCATCGCCAACATGAATGGGAAGATCTCCACTTCGTTGTTCTTTACCAGCACCTCAACGCTCAGACTGTCGATCACGTTCTGCGTTTTCTTGGAGAACATGAGCATCTTGGCTATTTCCGAGAACGTCTCACCGTCCATCAACACGAGGTTTTGTCCTCGCAGCCATACACCGGCATTGACGGAAGGCAGGTCGATACTCATATCGCTGTTCAGTTTCACTTGTGCCGCCACGTCGCTGGCAACAGAGCCGTCGAACGAACGTAACATCGGCATCAGCGAATCCACTTTCGGCAGCGCAGCAATCAGTTCGCCGATCTGCACGCTATCCATCCGCAGCGCAGCTGCGGCTTCCGCTTGTGTTGTATCGCGGCATGTATAACGCAGACTCATCTCCATCTTGCCCACTTTAGTGGAAGTGGACATGTTGGTTACGGAGAGCGTGCGGTCCTGCAGGCGTACATTACCGGTAAACTCATGCAGTCGCATCTCCGAGAAGATGATTGTATCTATTGACGCGACGAACGTCACATTCAGGTTGGCGGGCAAGACAAAGAGCCTGTTTTGGAGCGAATCTGTCATCAGCGAATCCGTTGTCATCTCTTCCGTCATCAGTGTATCGGACAGCAAGTTCATGTTCTCTGCTGCTGCAAGCGAATCGAGTTGTTCTTTCTTCCGCTGCCGCTGAGACATCGCGTTGGATAGTTGGTTCAGATCCAGTCTTCGTGAGCGCAACGAGAGGTTCGCATCAAGCGTTCTGCCGCGCAGCAAGTATCGCCGCAGATGTTGCACTTCGCCCTTCAGCGAGATGGCGGATCGTCCTACGCGCAAACGGAAACTATTGAGTCGCACGGTATCATCATTGAGCGTGAGATCCATACGCGAAACGGTCGGACGCAGGTTGTCTCCTTTATGCCGAATACCCATTCGCCGCACATATACTTTGCCCGAAGTACGGAATTTCTTAATGAATGTCTCCATCGGCATACTGTCCTTTGCCACGTTATTCGCCAACCGCAGCAACGAATCCAATGCCATTGGTCTGCGATCGCTATCCGGAATAGGCGTCCGCGTCTTGGTCTCTTTGTCAAAATAGAACCTGCGGTATCGCGGAGTAGTACTCAGATTGACGCGCACCGAATCCAGCATCATGCCTTGACGCGGCGTAGCAAGGAACACGGAGTCCATCGACAATCGTGCAGTCGTTGTAGGCACGAACGTGGCATCTTTATCCGGTCTCATGCCTGCGGAGACGCGCAAGCGTTGTGCCCGCATACGGATGGTATCGTATTGTTGCGCACGTATGCCCTGCAATGATAGCGAGGCATGCAAAACGGGCGGTTTGTCCTTCGCCAAATCATCCGCATAGACACGCATCATCGTTCGCTCGATGGTTGCATTGGTGGAACGACGGTATTTGACGGTCATCTGACGGAACGCAACTTGCATATTCAGCAAGGCAGTATCTAACTTTCCGGTTCGGCGGGACATACGTGCCATATTGGTCTTTAACTCTGCACGCAGCGAGTCCACCGAGAAACGCAAACGCGCTTCGGGAACACCCACAAAAACGCCATCGCCTTCCAGCGTAGATGCCGAGTGAATATCATAGATGCGCTGCTTCATCAGATCATCCAGATAGAAATGCGTGGAAACGTCTGCCCGTATGCTTCCGCGCACACGCACTTTGTCCAACTCCACTAATTGCGCTATCTCTCTAAGATGGAGATCCGATTTCAAATCCAGTTGTAACCATTCGCGTTGTCTGCGATAGCAACCTTGACCGTGCGCATAAAGCCATGACTTACCGCTGCGGAACTTCAAAGTATCCAGACGAACAAACGATGAGTCTTTGCAAAGCGGATTATAACGCGCCTCCGCGCGAAGCGTGAGATTATCCAATGTAGCTTTGGTCTTCGGATTGCTGCCGTGCAGATTGTCAATCAGTACGAACGCATGCATCTTCGGAATCCGTCCTTCGGTATAATAACCTTGTGCCGTTGCATCTGCCCTTATACTGCCGCGCAGCTCGTTCTGCTTGATGGTCTGTTGACGTAATTTCTCCGGCATCAATGTCAGCAGTTTCTCTACGTGAGGAATATCCAACTGAGCCTGCACATCCAGCGAATCAGATACATAACCCTTCGCTTCAACATGCGCATCCTCGCAACGAAGCCGCGCATCCACAAAGGCGGCTAACGAACTATCCGCATATTGACCTTCCGAAGCAAAGAAAATACTATCCACCGCCAAATGAACAATACCCAGCGAATCCGATGCAAAGCATACTGTTCCTTGCGTCAGACTAACATCCTTCCATTCAATCTTCATCGGCGCAGAAGGTGTAGTATCCTGTTTCTCCTGCGGAATGATAATGTCATAATTGGCTGTAGAATCGTATTGAGTGAGATAAAGCCGCGGCCGACTCACAAGGACAGAGCGTATATTCACATGGTTGGCAAGCAGTTCCAACGGCTCTATGCGAACGCGAACGGTATCGGCGGCAAACAAAGTATCGGAATGCGGGAAAGCCATATAAGTACCCGCCATATCAATCGAATCGGGCACATTCACACGAACAACCGGTTGCCGCAACTCCAGTTCCACATCCGGATAAGCGCTCCATACGCGCAGGCACATCCGCTCAACATGTATATCGGCACGCAAGAACTGCGGTACATAATGCGCCACGAGTTTATTCGTCACGCTCGGAATAGCAACAATCGACAAACTGACAGGAACAATCAATCCCAACACTACAATCACGGCAGCCACAATAATAAGCGGCTTAACGAATCGTTTTATAGGTCTGCTCTGCTTCATATTCATTCCCATGGTAATGCAAATTCATGTGACGGGTTCTCTTCCGCATAAATGCGTTTGATGGTATCGCAAACATGCCGCGGGTTGCGCAGTAGCGGACGGGTGGAGTAGAAACACTCGCCGCTGATTTCCGGAATCGTGCGGTTGAGTTTCATCTGACGCCCTATCTCGTTACCTGTGCCCCAAGGCGATTTTTTGCTTGCGTTCTCCAATCGATACGGTGCCATTCCAATATATAACTTACAATCCGTACCTTTTACCTCATTTGCCCACCAGTGCGCAAGTATTTCATAATTAGCGGCTTTCTTTCCAATCTCCCAATATAACTGCGGCAGTACATAATCAATCCATCCGTTCTTAATCCATAAGCGGATGTCGGCATACAAATCATCATAATTGGTAATTCCTGCTGTGGTGGCACTACCCGTCGAATCAACGCTCGCGTTACGCCAAACGCCGAAAGGCGAGATACCGAAATCCACTGAATCTTTGCATTCGTGAATCGTCTCGTTGATCTCGCGAATGACCATATTGACATTGTTCCTCCGCCAATCTTCGATATTGTCAAATCCCCGTGGATTGTTGATAAACGTCTCTTTGTCAGGCAGTTGTTGCTTGCCGGCCGGATAGGGATAGAAATAATCGTCCATGTGAATGGCCTGAATGTCATAGCGAGTGACGATGTCTTGCACCACCGTACAAATCCATTCGCGCGTCACATCCAGTCCCGGATCAAAATACCATTGCTTGGCATAACACCAGAACCATTCGGGATGTTGGCGCATGATATGATTCGGAGCCAACATCGATGTGTCTGTTCGTGCCAAGTTAACGCGATAGGGATTGAGCCAAACATGCACTTCCAAACCCCGCTTATGCGCCTCATTGATCGTCCACTCCAGCGGATCCCAAACAAGCTCTTCTTCCCAACTTCCCTGCTTGCCGGTCAACCAATGAGAAACAGGCTCTAACTCGCTGTAATACAAGGCGTCCGCTGTCGGGCGAACTTGCAGGATGATGGCATTCAATCCCAGACTGTTGAGCGAGTCCAATAGAAACGTCATCTCCTGTTGCTGCACCTCGGTATTACCCACCGCTTTTTCGGACGGCCAGTCGATGTTAGCCACCGTCGCAATCCATGCCCCGCGGAAAGAGATCTCAGCATTCGCCGAGAGCGTTATAAGTAGCAATAATATAACTATCTTGTTTCTCATTAATTCTTCTCCTTCCCTTTACGGGTGAAGGGCTTTGCCCGATCGGACTGCCAGTGGCCGTCCGTAGAACATTGTTTGGGGTAGGCCTTAATTAATTCTTCCTCCTTCTACATGGAATATCTTCGCATTCTCATTCGGTTGCAGTATCTCTGTCAGATGTTGCCGGTCGGTATCCGTTATAAAAATCTGTCCGAACTCATCGCCTTGAACCATCTCCACAATTCGTTCCACTCGCTCGCTATCCAACCTGTCAAATATATCATCTAGCAACAGGATAGGCTTGTTGCTATTTACCATTTTGTCATTTACCATTTGACCATTTATCGGGTCATTTGGACATTGGGTTGTTTTTGACAAGTACAAACATTGTGCCAATTTCATTGCCAACACAAACGTGCGTTGTTGTCCTTGACTGCCCACTTGCTTCAACGGCCATTCACCAAGTCGCATGTCGAGATCATCTTTATGAATGCCTTGACTGGTCCAGCCTAAAATCAGATCGCGTTGCCGCGTCTTCTTGTATGCTTCCCGCAAATCTCTGTCCTGCAATTGCGAGATATATTTCAATTGCGGCATTTCCGCCGAACCGCTGATGCGCGCATATACATTCGCAAAATAAGGTTCAAACTTCTCAAAGAATGCAGTTCTTTCTCTAAAAATATACTCTGCCGGCTCTACCATCTGCCATTCCAAAACCTCCAGCAGATCGTCTGGCACCATTCCCGCATCGGCATATTGTTTGAGAAGCGCATTGCGTTGTTTGAGCAGCGCGTTGTATTTAGTCAAGCAGTCCAGGTACTTGCGGTCCAACTGACTGATAACCACGTCCATAAAGCGCCGCCGCTCATCCGAACCTTCATCAATTAACTGCTGGTCGCTCGGACTGATCATCACCAACGGAATCAAACCGATATGGTCAATTAATCGCGGATAGTCTTTTTTGTCCTTCCGGAATTGTTTCTTTACGCCTTTGCGTAGCCCGCAAGAAATGGTAAAATCGCCATAATTGCCCTGCACCATTGCCATCTCTTCGCCATGCGTGATATTGAGCGAATCCTGGCTTGTGTAAGCCGACTTCGCAAAACTCAGCAGATAAATGGCATCCAGCACGTTCGTCTTGCCTTGTCCGTTCAACCCGACAAAGCAATTCAACTTATCCGCAAAACTCAAACTCGCTTCGCGGATATTGCGATAGTTTAATATGTTTAATGATTGTAAAATCACGCGTATAACTCTACGTCCTCTTTCGTTATCTTGTTCCCTGCCAGTATGATCAGTCGCTCCACTACATTCCTCAACTGGCGTATGTTTCCAGTCCAGTCCTTGCCTTGCAACGTTTTAATTGCTGCGGCTTCAAATGATTTCTTTGCTATTCCCTGTTCGTCACAAATCTGCTCCGTGAAATAATCCACCAGCAGCGGAATATCTTCGGTGCGGTCATTCAATGCCGGCACGGCAATAGGAATGACGTTCAGACGATGGAATAAGTCCTCGCGGAAATTGCCTTTTTTGATTTCTTCCGCCAGATTCTTGTTCGTTGCCGCCAGCACACGGACATTCACTTTGATGGCTTTGTCCGAGCCCACGCGTGTGATCTCGCTCTCTTGCAACGCACGCAGCACTTTCGTTTGTGCCGCCATACTCATGTCTCCGATTTCATCGAGGAAGAGTGTGCCTCCGTCGGCTTGTTCGAACTTCCCGGCTCTGTCTTTCACAGCACCAGTGAATGAACCTTTCATATGACCGAATAGCTCACTCTCAATCAGTTCGCTCGGTATGGCTGCGCAGTTTACTTCCACCATCGGACCGTTTGCGCGCGCAGAGTTCTCGTGAATCAGATGTGCCACCACTTCTTTTCCCGTGCCGTTAGGACCGGTTATCAGCACGCGTGCCTCCGTCGGAGCAACCTTATCTATTATTTCGCGTACGCGCGCAATAGCTGCGCTCTTGCCAATCATCTGCAAGCCTTTGGCAGCCACTTTCTTGCGTAACTGCTTCGTCTCTTGTTTGAGACTCTTGTTCTCCAGCGCGTTTTTGGTGGTGATTAGTATGCGGTTGAGATCCAGCGGCTTGAGTAAGAAGTCATACGCGCCGAGTTTCAAAGCCTGCACAGCTGTTTCTACATCGCCATGACCGGAAATCATCACAATCGGCGTCTCAACGGCATCTTCTCCTTCTTTAAGTGCTTTTAGCACTTCGATGCCATCCATCTCCGGCATTTTGATATCCGAGAAAATAAGGTCGTACGCTTTTGCACGCGCCATTTCCAGACCTTGTTTGCCGTTTTCGGCTACTTCCACTTCATGGCCTTCGTCGGCTAAAATCTCACGAAGCGTGTTTCGAATACCGCGCTCGTCGTCTATGATTAACAGTTTTGCCATAAATTTTCAATTTAGCGTGCAAAGTTACTACTTTTTTTTGATATATGCAAGAAAACAATAATTTTTGTAAAAAAATGCAAAAATATTTGGTCATATGAAAAAAAATGCCTACCTTTGCAGCCGAAATATGGATTATTTCGCAAACTATGTTATACAACATATTTTTATTAACAAAATTCATTTAATCAACAAAATTTTTTTAATCATGAAAAAGTTTTTCTTATTTGTTGCAGCTGCTTTGATGTCTGTATCAATGTTCGCTGACAACTTGACAGTCGCTGAGGCAAAAGCTAAAATCGACGCAAAGGATTACGGACCTTACACAGTTGAGGGTTATGTAGTTAAATTCTATGAGGCTTACAACCCGAGCTACAAAAACATTTCTTTGTGGATGGCTGATGACAAAGCTGCAGAGAAGGGTGATTTTGTAGCTTATCGTCTGAAAATTGATGATAAGATTGATCCGGCTGACATCCCTGTTCCGGGCGACAAGATTGCTGTTACCGCTACGTTAACAAAGTACAGCTCTACTTATGAGACTGATAGCAAGAAAGATCAAAGCTTTACGATTGTAGAGAAGGGTGCCGGCACACGCTACACCGCTGATGATCTTGTAATTGGTAAAGTAAACGTTGCTGAGGCTATCGAGGCTGGTATGAAGTTGGCTAACGGTGAGACCGGATTGAAGGTTTACGAAGTAACCGGTTATGTGGTTTCTATCGCAAAGAACGGCTCTTTCAACAATGGTAAAATGAGCTTCTATATGCACGATGATGCTACTCAAACAAAGGGTGACTTCGAGGCTTATCAGGTTAAGATTGCCGAGGCTGCCAACAAGGGTGACAAAGTGAAAGTTACCGGTAATCTCCAACGTTATGATGGCAACAACGGTACGACTATCGAGATCGCTTACGGTCAAGCTGAGATCGTAGAGAAAGCTCAAGGTATCGAGGATGTTGTTCTGACTGAGAAAGCTCAGAAAGTGATGGTTGACGGCGTTGTTTACATCGTTCGCGATGGCAAGATGTACAATGCTCTCGGCACACAAGTTCGCTAATCAATTGGCAAACAATAGTAAAAAGGAGACACGCGAGTGCCTCCTTTTTACTAATCCAAGTTAAAATAAACGAATGAAAACGTACAAAGCCGTATTTTTGGATTGGGATGATACGATTGGCGATTGGAAGCACGCCGAGCATTTGGCACTTCAGGATATTTATACAACGTATCATTTGGATCAATTGTATGCCGATTTCGCATCCTACAAAGCGGCCTATTCACCGTATAATCTGGAGTTGTGGGGCAAGTACGGTCGCGGGGAAGTGAGTAAGGAGAAACTGCATTTCGAGCGTTTTTACCGCCCGTTGACCATAGATTCCACGCCGACATTATGCGGCAGAGACAAAATCGAACTGGCACATGAGATAGGCGACGACTTTTTGCGGCTTACCAATAAATATTTCTCGTTGTTACCCGATGCGGAACGCGTAGTCCGTTATCTCGCCGCCAAGTATCCGCTGACAATTTTAAGTAACGGATTCAAGGAGGTGCAGTATTATAAATTCGAGCACTCGGGATTGCAGGATTGCCTGACTCACACGCTCATTAGTGATGAGATAGGAATCAACAAACCTCAGCCGGAGATTTTCTGCATAGCGTTGGAACGTAACGGATTACAGGCGGAAGATGTGATTATGATCGGCGACAGTTACAGTTCCGATATAGCCGGCGCCAAGGCGGCAGGAATTGACCAGATATGGCTGCATGAGGGCGAAACAACCGAAACAGCAACATATATCGTGCCCCGATTGGCAGATATAATGGAGATTCTGTAAGTATAATTTGTGGTAGATATTAATATTATGGAAGAATTGAAACAACGCATTCTGCGCGAAGGTACCGCTAAAAAAGAGGGAAATGTGGTGATGGTTAACAGTTTCCTTAATCATCAATTAGACCCGCAACTGATGATGCATTGTGCGGAAGAGTTTGCCCGTCTTTTCAAAGACAAGGGAATCAATAAGATTGTTACAATCGAGGCTTCGGGTATAGCACCGGCTATCATGACGGGTTACTTGATGAACCTGCCGGTAGTGTTTATCAAAAAGAAAACTCCGAAGAATCTGGATGAGACATGGAAATCATGGGTCTATTCTTTCACTCGCGCGGACAATACCACGGTTTGTATCGACCGCCGTTTTCTGACGGCAGATGACCGTATTCTTTTTATAGACGATTTTCTTGCCGACGGTCACGCTTCGGGCAGTGTTATTCATTTTTGCCGTCAATCGGGAGCGCAGATCGTAGGAATGGGCTTTCTCGTGGAGAAAGGCTTTGCCAAAGGCGGTCAGTTTTTGCGCGACCACGGGATAGAGTATCATGCGTTAGCAACAATCAAGTGCATCAATGATGACAATAGTTTGGTTGTGGAATAAAATTCTATACGTGAAAATGACGACCAGAAATTAGGTACAATAGTCAATAGAAATAACATCAACTTTCTCAAATTCAAAAAACGATGGAAACAATAAAACTGAACAATGGCGTTGAGATGCCGCTATTAGGTTACGGAGTGTTTCAGGTTCCTCCTCAAAACGCAGAACGCTGTGTACGCGAAGCCCTGGAAGTGGGTTATCGTCTGATAGACACGGCGCAGGCTTACGGAAACGAAGAAGGCGTTGGAACGGCTATCTCCAAATCAGGCATAGCGCGGGAAGATATTTTCGTGGTAACCAAAGTATGGATTACCAACGCCGGTGAAGAGAAAGCCGCCCGAAGCATCGAAAAAAGTTTAAGCAAACTGCAGACGGATTATATAGATCTTCTTTTGATACACCAGGCTTACGGCGATGTATTCGGTTCGTGGCGGGCAATGGAACGAGCCTACCAATCTGGAAAAGTGCGTGCCATAGGAGTGAGCAATTTTCAGGCCTGCCGTTTTTATGATTTTGCATCTGTTGTTGATGTCAAACCGGCAGTTAATCAGTTGCAATGTTGCGTTCTCTCTCAACAACGTACTATTCTTCCCGAGATGGCACGCTACGACACAAAAATGATGGCGTGGGGACCGCTTGGACAAGGTTCAGACGATTTGCTTAAAAGTCCTGTTTTGGCAGAAATCGGCCGTCAGTACGGCAAGTCTCCCGCGCAAGTGGCACTTCGCTGGTTAACGCAACGCGGGATAGTGGCAATCCCGAAATCGATGCACAAAGAACGCATGGCGGCTAATTTTGATATTTTTGATTTCAGTCTTTCAGAGAAAGATATGCAAGCAATTGCTCCATTAAATCAACAAGATACAGGTTTTCGTGATTTCGGAGATCCGGATTATCTGCGGCGCATAATAGGGATGTTTGATTTGTAATTTATCACGCAGGAGTGATTGATTCAGACACAAAAAAAAGAGACCCTGAAGAGTCTCTTTTTTGTGTGGTGCCACCGAGAATCGAACTAGGGACACAAGGATTTTAAGTCCTTTGCTCTACCAACTGAGCTATGGCACCGTTGCTTTTTTGACAAGCGGGTGCAAAAGTACTGCTTTTTTTGGATATGACCAAATGTTTTTGCTTTTTTTTTGCAAAAACTTGCA
>JAGCFX010000073.1 GCA_017649925.1 Paludibacteraceae bacterium
AGCGAACGAGATTGCCCGCATCGTAGGCCTTGGCGCACTCAAGTACTTCATCCTCAAGGTTGACCCGCGCAAGAACATGTTGTTCAATCCCGAGGAGAGTATCGACTTCAATGGCAACACCGGACCTTTTATACAATATACATACGCGCGCATACAGAGTGTGCTCCGCAAGGCAGCCAATGGCCAACAGCCAATGGCTAATGGTCGCATCTGTATAGATGCTCTCAACGACAAGGAGGTTGCCCTCATCCAGCGCCTGACGGATTATCCGAGCATAGTGAAGCAGGCAGGCGACGAGTTCAGTCCGGCTGTGCTCTGTAACTACGCGTATTCACTGGCGCAGGAGTTCAATTCGTTCTATCACGACTATTCCATTCTGAACGAGGCAGACGGGCAAAAGAAAAACCTCCGGCTCCTATTGAGCGCGGAGGTGGCTAAAGTGCTGAAGCACTGTATGTCGCTGCTCGGCATCGAGATGCCGGAAAGGATGTAGCAATAGTAAAACCTCCTGCAACGGGAGGTTTTATTATGCGAGCACTTGCTCGGCTTTGAGATAGTCCAAAACCTGCTGGACTGCCGATTGTGCGGTAGAGAGATCTACCGCATATTCTTTTGTAAGCCGGTCAGCAAGAGTTGTCGCAATCTCTTGTTCGGACATGTCCGGCAAACCGGCAAGTTCAGATACAATAAAATGCCCCACCTCATTCAGCTGGAGTATACCATTGAAGAGGTGGGCATTTTGTCCGATAGCAGCGGCGAGACAGGTCTCGCCCATCTGCTGAAAGCGGAACGTGTAAAGCAGTCGCATCGTGCTGTGGCGCGAAATACTTCGACCGTACGGCTAATTACAAGCCGCCCTTGGATGAGGTAGCGTCCGAGTCATCGAAGATACCACGACGACGAGGAGCATCAGCATCAATCATCTCGCCCTCACCGATATCGTCGCCCATGCCGACGCTTGCGCACAAGATGCTCGTATCGTAACGAACCACTTTCACTTCCGGTGCAATAAACTTTTTCATATTCTATACCTTTCTATTATCGATATTTACTTGTTGACTTTCACCAACTGATTTCTGACGTCTGATTACTGATTTCAAATTATTGAACCATGAACTTCTGTCCGTTCTGGATAAGCACGCCCTTTGTGCCTTTGCCTACACGCTGTCCGAGCATGTTATATACGGGCTCGTTCCAGTTGATGAGCGTAGCATTTTCAAGAAGATCCTCAACCGATGTTGTGGTACTCTCCACATACAGCACTCTACGTCCGGGAGCAGATGCGCCACCTACTTCAGGAACTGCATCCAGATTGAGGTATGCCCTATATTGTCCGACATTAGCTGTACCAGAGTAAACGACTTTGCGAATCTTGTTGGAAGATATAACATAGTTTCCTACAGGAACGGCATACGAACTGCCAAGGTTGCCTACGAGACCTGTTGCCGAAACGGGCAAAGCCACCTCGTCATCACCATGCCATGCACTCATTGCGCTGGCAGATGCCTGAATAATATATGGTTTACCAGCCTCAAGCATACCTTCAACTTCTTCCATCTCAATACCTGTAATGGATGAACCGGACATGTGCTTTCCCGTGATCTGGAATACGGTTACGCCACTGAAAAACGTCTCACTTCTGCTCACAGCAAACGGCAGACACATGGTGGCATAATTGCCGTTGGTAAGTGAGCGAGTATACTCAGTAGCTGGCAGCACGTTGGAAATGCTTACTTCATAAACACAGGCAGATATACTCGACACGGAAAGATAATCATTCTGACCGTTAATAGTAAATGCAGTGTACGACTCATCATAGGCTAAGCCTGTAGTATAGCCAGTGACCAAGCGCTCACCCGCATTTTTGTACCATTCATAAGAAGCATCAGCAAGAGACATAGTAGTGCCTGCAACTTTCAAATACTTACCACCTGCATTTCGAATGAAATATCCATCAGCTGTATTTTCAGCCTTCCAAGATATATCACTAAGATTTACTCCACTCTTGTAATAGTATTTATCTCCATCTCTAAACACTTCCTGGGCAGCAGTTGTTGCACCGCCGACGGAATTTTGGACAGCGTAATATTTTCCATTAAGTTCTGTAATAAGCGCAACATCTCGTCCCACAACAGTTACGACAATCTCTCTCTCCGACCTCAACGTGCCGTTTGTTTGATATGTAGAGATAGTTACAGTCGCAACACCAGTTATTTTTCCGCGTAATGTCAACGTTCCACTTCCTGAGGCAGAATTATATGTATTACTAACGACCTCTACGACGTCTGTATTAGAGGACGTTACACTTTTTAGAGTCTTGTTGTATGCAGGAGACGTTCCGCTATTATACAAAGTAGAAATAACAAACGATGATTCCGTTCCTGATTTAACATTTGCGTATATCTTATCAGCCACGCCATCTACGGATATTGGGTTAGCTACACGAGCAGGAGAAGGGGCTGCTGCAAATACCGCATTGATGGTGATATCATGAGACGGCATTGTGAATGTTTTCTCAACATATCCGGAATAATCATCCTCACCTAAAACAGTTGTTACACCATCTATAGAATAACTTTGTAATTCCGTACCATCATCTAACCCGTAAAAATAGGCAGTAAGTGATGTGCCGGCTGCATAACTGGCAGCTTCCGGCTCCACCCAGACATATCCACTTCCAGTTTTCGTAAAGTCTACTTCATACTTTGCAACATCCGGCACAGTCCAAGTAATTGCAATCGCAAGAAAATCAATCTGCATTGTACCTGTTGCTATTGCGATATACTCATATCCGTAACTACTAACATCTATGATGTCCGTATAAGAATCACTGATATACGTTGCACTTCCAATAAGTTCAACGCCATCTATACTTGCCAACGTAGCAGGATCCTCTCCGCCAGTAAATGCGGTATGTTTTCCATAAACTTTAATAGTGGACTCACTTGACGTATTACCACTACCACGCCACGTCAGGCTCACGCTTTTGGCAGTTCCCGGAGAAGTCGTCGTATACACTTTCATCGCATTTGTCATCACAGCATGTTTAGTTGGCATCTTCGAAAAGCTAATGGAACCACCATACACAGCTCCACTCGCACTGGGAAGGCTTCCAAAGCTCAACTCGCCGGAAACCCCGCCATAGGTGGTGCAGTCAAAAGCATCGGTCTTAATCGCCGCGCTGACGTGCAACAACGGCAACAAGAGGAAAAGAGCAAGCGTTAAAACTAAGTTTTTTGCTTTCATTGTTTTATGTTTTTTTGTAGGCAGATGTCATATTTGAATATGAGGCACTGCCGTTGAGTTAATATTAGCAACATCGTTTGCGTGACGCGGGTCAACGTAACGCGCTTGACGCGTTCGTGCACTACGCGCACATATCAAAGCACAAAATTAGCAAATTTATTCGAAAAATGCAACAGGTGGTGAATTTTTATGTTATAAAACATGGAACAAACTACATTTTGCGACATTCATACTACAAATAGGGGCAAAAGAGCAAAGAATATCGGTTTAGGATCGTATCACTCTCCATAACG
>JAGCFX010000074.1 GCA_017649925.1 Paludibacteraceae bacterium
AAAAAAAATGCGCGCGCGCTTGCGTATGTAAGTTTTTTTTTGTAATTTTGCGGCCGAAATGAAGATTCTGTCTATTCTATTAGCCATCGGATGGTTCTCTGTTAGCACAGAGAAACAGGTCACGTTTGCGCCGGGAAACTTGCAGTTTCATTCCACGGAAGGTACGCATTCAACGGCTGTCGGCGTTGATAAATCCGGCACTTGGCGTTTTGCAGCATCAGCGTGGGAGAGTGCTACTTCTCCTTGGTTGGATGCCTTTGGTTGGGCTACTTCCGGATGGGACAATAGAGCTAATGACCCAGACGCAAAGCTTTTTGAGCCAACGTTAAACACCATCAATAATTATCTTGCAAGTGATATAAACTGCACAGGCTACGGACCTTCGCAAGGCGGCGGAAGAAGCCAAGATTTGACGGGCAATAGTGCTAACTACGACTGGGGTATATTTAATGCTATTTCCAATGGCGGCAATGAGGTTGGCAAATGGCGCACGTTGCTTTATAGCGAATGGAATTATTTGTTTTATTCGCGCAAAAAAGCGGATGAGTTATATGGTTTTGCTTATATCAAAACACCTGACAGCATTGCGGGTATCGCTATCTTACCGGACGATTGGAGCGGAGAGGCTTTAAAAGAGGGTTATAGTTTAGGGGAGTGGCAGAATATGGAAGCCGCGGGCGCAGTATTCCTGCCGGAAGGCAAGTACTGGACTGCCACCGGCAATACAACCAATAACAACAAATTTGCCCAAGTGCTCTTTTTTCACGAAGGAACTAACAACGACCCGCAAGACTTGCCGGAAGAGCGCTATAATCACTTCCCTGTACGTTTAGCGAAAGACTATGTAGATCCGGCAACTGGAGTGGAAACTATTCCGCAACATGAACGCACAACGCAGAAGATTCTGTGCAACGGGCAGTTACTGATGATATCAGGAGAGAAGATATACAATACTTTAGGACAAAAAGTTCACTAAACAATATATGCAAAATATACGTAACATAGCGATTATCGCGCACGTGGACCACGGCAAAACAACGCTCGTGGACAAAATGCTTTATACAGCGCACCTATTCCGTGAGAACGAGAATAAAGGTGAGCTCATTTTGGATAACAATGATCTTGAGCGCGAGCGCGGCATAACGATTCTCGCAAAGAACGTTTCCATTGACTACAAGGGCACGAAAATCAACATCATTGACACTCCGGGGCACGCTGATTTCGGCGGTGAAGTGGAGCGCGTACTCAATATGGCTGATGGTGTGCTGCTGCTCGTTGATGCTTTTGAGGGCGCTATGCCTCAGACACGTTTTGTGCTGCAGAAAGCACTGGAGATTGGTCTGAAACCCATCGTTGTCATTAACAAAGTAGATAAACTCAACTGCCGACCGGACGAGGTACAAGAAGAGGTATTTGACCTGATGTGCAATCTCAATGCAACAGACGACCAGTTGGATTTCCAAACGCTTTACGGCTCAGCCAAACAAGGATGGATGTCTACCGACTGGCGCAAGCCGACAACGGATTTAACGGACTTGATGGACGCCATCATCGAATATATCCCTGCTCCGCAGGAGAATCCAGGCACGCCGCAGATGCTCATCACGAGCCTTGACTATAACTCTTACGTCGGCCGTATTGCTATCGGTCGTGTCCACCGCGGAGAACTGCGTGACGGACAGGCTGTGACGCTCGCAAAGAAAGACGGCACAATGGTCAAGACCAAAATCAAAGAACTGCATACGTTCTCTGGCATGGGTCACGTGAAAACAGACGTTGTGAAGAACGGTGATATCTGTGCGCTCATCGGCATTGAGGGTTTTGAGATTGGCGATACCATCTGCGATGCCGAGAATCCCGAACCGCTCAAACCGATTGCTATTGACGAACCGACTATGAGTATGACTTTCTGTATCAACGATAGTCCTTTCTTCGGACAGGATGGAAAGTTCGTCACCAGCCGCCATATTCAGGACCGACTTACCAAAGAGCTTGAAAAGAACCTGGCGCTGCGCGTGGAGAAAGGAGCGGAGGAAAGCAGTTGGCGTGTATATGGCCGTGGCGTGCTACATCTTTCGGTACTTATCGAGACTATGCGCCGCGAAGGATACGAACTGCAAGTCGGACAGCCTCAAGTCATCATCAAAGAGATTAATGGCGTAAAATGCGAACCAGTAGAGTCGTTGACGGTCAACACGCCCGAAGAATGCTCGGGTAAAATCATCGAGTTCGTCAGCACGCACAAAGGCGAAATGACCAAGATGGAGATGGTCAACGACCGCGTGCACCTCGAGTTTACCATCCCAAGCCGTGGCATTATGGGTATGCGTACCTACGTGATGAACGTCAGCGCAGGAGAAGCCATCATGGCGCACCGATTCCTTGAGTACCAACCATGGAAAGGCGAGATCGTAAAACGCAACAACGGTTCGCTCATTGCTATGGAAGCCGGAACGGCATATGCTTATGCACTTGACAAACTGCAAGACCGCGGACGGTTCTTCATCGACCCGCAAGAAGAAGTTTATGCAGGACAAGTGGTAGGAGAAAATGCCAAGGAGGGCGACATCGTTATCAATGTTACCAAATCGAAGAAACTGACCAACATGCGCTCGAAATCAGCGGACGACAAGGCTGTGTTACCGCCGCCTATTCGCATGAGTCTCGAGGAAGCACTGGAATATATCAAAGAGGATGAATATGTGGAGGTAACGCCGCATGCGATGCGTATCCGCAAAATCATACTCGATGAACTCGAGCGCAAACGCGCAGGAAGAGTTTAATTCGGAGTGCCCGATTTTATCAGAATAATCAGAATTTAACAACAATACAACAATGAAAATCAATCAATCAGAATTGAAAGACCTGAAGTCAGTCATTACGCTCACCATCGAGCCGGCTGACTATCAAGAGGAAGTAGCTAAACAGCTGAAAGAAGTGCGTCACAAAGCACAGATGCCGGGTTTCCGTCCGGGTATGGTGCCAGCAGGCTTGGTAAAGAAAATGTACGGTAAAGGCATCCTTGCCGACGTGCTGAACAAAGTAGTGGGAGAGAACCTGCAGAAACATATCGAGGAGAACAAACTCGCCATCCTCGGTGACCCGCTACCCAATGATGAGCAAGGCAAAATCGATCTTGACCACGACGACACGTTTACTTTTGCTTTCGACATCGCTGTAGCACCGGAGTTCGACGCCAAACTGACTGCGAAAAACAAACTGCCCGAGTACACGATTGAAGTAACGGACGAGATGGTAGACAAGCAGGTTAAAGCTTATACTGAGCGCTTCGGCGAGTATATCCCTGAGGATAAAGAGAAAGGCACGAAAGCAGAAGTAAAACCCTGCAAAGTTGACGCAGAGTTGTTCGCCAAAGTATATGGTAAGGACGCGCCGAAAGACAAGAAAGGTTTCCAAGCTAAAGTAAAGGAAGATATAGAGCGTAGCCTCGCTGAAGAGAGTAAATACCGCTTCGGTATTGATGCCAAAGAAGCCATCCTTAAGAAACTCGAGAAAGTGGAATTCCCTGTTGATTTCCTCAAACGTTGGGTGCTCGCAACGAACGAGAAAATGACACAGGAAGAACTCGACAAAGACTTTGACAAGATGCTTGAAGAGTTGAAATGGCATCTTGCTAAAGACCAGTTGATGAAGGAATATAACATCAACGTAGAGAAAGAAGAAGTTGAAGCATTTGCTAAACGCATCGCAAAGATGCAGTTCATGCAGTACGGTCTGATGAATATCGAAGATGAGCATCTGACCAACTATGCAAACGAGATGCTTAAGAACGAGAACCAACTGCGCGGCATCGTTGAGCGCGTGGTTGAGGATAAGATTTTTGCAGCTATCAAAGGCGTTGCCAAGATTGAGCCCAAGACTATCTCGCAGAAAGACTTCGATAAACTTTTCAAGTAAATGACCAAGATTCATTTCATCGCCATAGGTGGCGCGGCAATGCATAACTTGGCATTGGCGGTCGCCAGCAAAAAAGGATATGTAGTGACGGGCTCGGACGACGAGATTTTCGAGCCTGCACTATCCCATTTGCGTGATGCCGGACTATTGCCCGACGAAATCGGCTGGCATCCCGAGCGCATCACTCCGGACATCGACGCCATCATTCTTGGCATGCATGCTCGCGAGGATAACCCTGAACTCGTCAAAGCACGCAAGTTGGGCATCAAGATCTATTCTTTTCCCGAATATCTCTACGAGCAGACGAAGGATAAGATTCGTATCGTCGTGGGCGGCAGTCACGGAAAGACAACCACCACTTCGATGATTCTTTATGTCCTCAACCGTCTTGGCATCGAAGCCGATTATATGGTCGGCGCGCAGATTGAGGGTTTTGAACGAATGGTGCGACTCAGCGACACTGCCAAATATGCCGTCTTTGAAGGCGATGAATACCTTACTTCCCCACTCGATCTGCGTTCCAAGTTCTTATGGTATCATCCCCATGTGGCAATCTTGACGGGTATCGCATGGGATCATATCAATGTCTTCCCTACTTTTCCGGAATATGTGGAGACGTTCCGCAAGTTTGTTCATTCCATTGAACCGGATGGCTCATTTATCTATTACAAAGGTGATGAGAACTTGCGTATGATTGCCGAGGGCGCGCGGAAAGATATCACGTGTATTCCATATGATGCGTATGAGGGGAATGTGGCGATGCAAGTCTTTGGACGCCATAACATGCAAAACCTGCAGGCAGCCATGTTAGCCTGCCATTGTATCGGTGTAGCGCCCGATGATTTCTATCGCGAAATCAGTACTTTTACCGGTGCCAGCAACCGTTTGGAGAAGATTGCCGAGACAAAGACTAGCGTGGCATATAAAGATTTTGCGCACAGCCCGAGTAAATTAAAAGCGACCGTGAATGCAGTGCGAGAACGCTATCCGAATAAGAAACTAGTTGCGTGCATGGAACTCCATACCTTCAGTAGTCTCATGGCGGATTTCTTGCCGCAATACAAAGGCTGCATGGCGGAAGCGGATATTGCTTGCGTCTATTTCAATCCAAAAGTTATTGAGCATAAACGCCTGACGCCGATTAGTGCGGAAGAGGTGCGCGATGCGTTTGGCACGAAAAATGTAGAGGTATTCACGGAGAGCGAGGCGTTGCAAGCGCGTCTGAAGGAACTGAAGTACGAGAACACGGTGCTGTTGATGATGAGTAGCGGTACGTTTGACGGGATCAATATAAAGGAGTTTGCTTCTTCACTTCTCGCATGACACAAGCTCAAGATTGTCTCGATTCGATAGTCTCTCGATTGTGTCTCGCCAGTCTGATTTGGGCAATATAGTGTATGAGGCACAAGGGAAATTGATTAAGTAATTGGACGAAATTATGGATAAACAGAAGAAACGCGATTATTTGTATATGCGAATGGCGCGGACCTGGGCGGAGAACAGTTACTGCGTCCGCCGCAAAGTAGGTGCGCTGCTCGTGAAGAATCAGATGATCATATCCGATGGATACAACGGTACTCCTTCTGGATTTGAGAACATCTGCGAGGACGAAAACAACGTCTCAAAACCTTATGTGCTGCATGCCGAAGCAAATGCTTTGACCAAAGTGGCGCGCTCGAACAACAGTTCTGATGGCGCTACGCTTTACGTCACCGCTTCGCCTTGTCTGGAGTGCTCGAAACTGATCATTCAATCGGGCATCAAACGCGTGGTATATGGCGAGGAATACCGCATCATGGACGGCGCAGAACTGCTCAAACGCGCAGGCATTGAAGTTGTCTTCCTCAATGATCAATCAGCTCAATAAATCGTAGCGTTATGAAAAAATATATTCTTCCCACATTAACCGTTGTCGGCGTCGCATTGGGCATTTTGGTCGGTGCTTCGCTCAGTCAGAAAGCCAATGCGCAACGCATTGTGTATCAGAACGGTAGTTGGCATCTGGAGCAGTCTAAAGTGGACAGGATGTTGCAGTTGATGGAGAGTGCATACGTCGATGAGATCAACGTGGACAGCATCACAGACGAAGTGATGAACGAGTTGGTGCAGAAACTGGACCCGCACTCCGCGTACATTCCAAAAGAAGACCTCGAGATGGTTAACTCTGAACTGGCAGGGTCGTTCTCCGGCATCGGCGTGCAATTCACTATCCAGCAAGACACCGTCCGCATTGTGGCAGTCATCGCCGGCGGTCCGAGTGAAGGTGTCGGAGTGCTAGCAGGCGACAAGCTAGTGACGGTAGATGACAGCGTTTTTGTGGGGAAGAAAATAAGCAACGAGAAAGTGATGAAGACGCTTCGCGGACCTAAAGGCACGCAAGTAAAACTCGGCGTCATGCGCGCAGGTGTGAAGGAGAAATTGTCGTTTACCATCACCCGCGGAGACATCCCCGTGACAAGCGTGGACGCGAAGTTCATCATCGAACAGAAGGGCAAGAAAATCGGTTTCGTGCGCGTGAACAAGTTCGGCGAGACCACCTATAAAGAATTTCTCTCCGCAATGGCTGAGTTGGCCTCCAAAGGCGCAACGAGTTTCATTGTAGACC
>JAGCFX010000075.1 GCA_017649925.1 Paludibacteraceae bacterium
CATCCTCACAACGTTCTTGCACGAGAGCCAGCAACTGCTTGTCACGGTCGGTCAACTGCTCGTCCAACAGAACGAGTAGTTTCTCCAGCGACACGGGTGCGTCTGCACCTGCCTTCAGTTCCGGCAAACCCGCTAATAGATATTCGTAAGTCATAATGTTAATTTTGGGGCTTTCAGCATTCAGCTCTCAGAATTCAGCTTTTTCTGACGACTGATGGCTGACAGCTGACAGCTATTAGAACAGCATTTCCATGAGTTGCGGGCGCAACATTTCCTTGAAGTAAGCTACGAACTCTGCCTCACCGAACGCCAGTTTGTAACCGCCCTTAGCAGGCTGGATAGTGAAATCAGTTTTGATACCTTTCACTTCCTTGATGCTAACGCCCTTGTCCAACAAGTTCTTTGCATTTGCTGCAAAGTATTTCTTCAGCGCTTCGCCATCCTTTGCCTCGATGCATACCTCGCCGTTCTTAGCCATTTGCTCTGCCAGTTTGGCAATCAGTTCTTGCATGAACTTAGCATCAGCGGTAGCAGCCTTAACGCTATCCGTTGCGATAGTATCTGCCAAGAGGTTGGTCACTTCGGTCTTAACAGCGTTAACGCTCTGCTCTGCGTACAACTTCAGTTCGGCACGCGTTTTCTTGTCGAGGTCAGCAGCCTTGGTTTGAGCTTCTGCCTCGATAGCAGCAGCTTTTTTCTCAGCTTGCGCAATGATGTCAGCCGCTTTAGCGTTTGCATTTTCTACGATTTGCTTTGCTTCAGCGTTACCTTTTTCTACACCCTCAGCGTAGATTTTGTCGGTCAATTCAGAAAGATTCATTGTATATAAATGTTTTTAGATTTTTAGCACGTTAATACCTTGTCACACATACCTCAAGCACGCATTTAGATTTAATGCGCGCAAAATTCGGTGCAAAAGTACAAAAAAAAATGCATATATGCAAATATTGAGCAACTTTTTTTGTCAGAAATAGCACAGATGCGTTTAAAATAAAAGGGCACTTCTAAATCAGTTCGTTTTAGAAGTGCCCATAGGTGTCAATTGTTTCTGTTCTTCAGAAGTACTAAGTTTGCGTTGGTGCTGCCACGGCCGTACTCGTAAACCAAGATGTACTGCTCGCAACAAGCAATACCGAAGCGACGATCAGGAATAGTCGGATTTTGGATGTGCGTACCCCAATAGAACGCAATGTCATCCAACAATTTAATCGTGTTACCGTTGATACAGAACTCCTCGTTGATGTAGGAGCCTTGCAGCATGGAAAGGTTGTCAATCTTTGGTAAATCGGTAATGGACAACGCATTCACCTCATCAATCAGTTGTTGAGAGGAAATTTTCATTTCGGTTTTCATAATAGGTTTGTATTTAGTGTTGTTTTTGATTTTTTCGGTAAATTAGCAGCGAGTGAAACATATTATGACAATTTGCGCCCCAGCCAATGAGCCAAGGGCAAGTTGATAGCCAATACCAGTACTCCGCAAAGCGCCAAGATGACTAGCAGAAGCAAGCCTATCTCGTCATATATATAGCGGAGACCAAAATATGCATAAGGAATAAACAAAACGGAAGTGATTAGACCCGGCACATAGGATCGTAAAAAGACACTTTGTCCGATGTGCATAAGGAAATGAAGACAGAAAGCAACAAAAAGCGCCATCCATATCTGCAAAGCTAACGGACCGCCGATAAACGCGTAAACCGTAACTGCAAGAAGCAAAACAAACTCCTCAAGAACCGCAATAGCAAAGCCACGTGTGGTCAATCCTGCCAAATGCTGAACAAGTAGTCTGAGACGCTTTAGCTTAATTCCCAACTGATTACGATGTGTTTGCACCCAACGATGCTGCACAATTATTTCTTCCCCGTCATGGATTAGAAAAATCAGCAGGAAGGATATGTACCAAAACAACATGTCCATAAAGAATGTGGTTATTTCGATAAATCGGTGCAAAGATACAACAATTTTTTGAAATATGCAAGACTTTGCGCAAAAAAATTTGTGTATGTGCAATATTTTTAGTACTTTTGCACCCGATTTTGTGATGTATTATAAGATTGGTGACATAGAATTAAACAACTCCACACATGAGGTGAAGCGAGGCGATCAAGCGGTTAATCTGACGCCGCTTGAGTTTGCCATATTGGAATATCTGATGCGCCATCCTAATCGCGTGTGTACGCGCACAAAACTAATAGATAGTGTGTGGGGACAACGTTTCCAGTATGATACAGGCACTATCGATGTACATTTGAATGCCTTGCGCCGCAAGTTGGGTCTGTCGCGTCAACGACCTATAGAGACCGTCCGCGGAACGGGCTTTGTCTTTCATTCGGAGAATACCGACAGACCATACAGCCTCACTATCCGTCCCTTCATCATCGATTGGTTACAAAGCCATCGCGGCGAGTTTGAAAACAAAGGACTTGCGCCCAAACTGCAGTTAGATCCGTTTGTGAGCGAAATAACCATGTCGCCGGAACAACTGCGTGCCATGTTAGACGGCATATTGGCTGCCTTACTTCCTACAGCCGGCAAAGGCTTCATTCGTATTGTCTCTAAGTTGAGTATCAGCCATTTCTCGTTGCTGATAGACATCAACGGAACTACTAACGAATTGCGCATTCCGATAACAAAATGACATTTCTAAATCAATCTTAAGTATTTCTTAAGACTTATTCCCAAAAATTGCACTACCTTTGCACAAATTTTTAGAGAATGCGATTAAAGGTAGTAAGTTTTTTATGTTTATTCGCCGTTTCGGCGAAAGGCGTTGAGATCGTGTCTTCCCAGGGATGGGCGGACACGATCGCTTTGCCAGACGTAGAGGTTTCTGTTTCGCGCGTAGAGCGCCCTGCCGTTAAGCAACAGATGCAGATCAGCGTTCTTGACCAATATATAATAGAACAAGTGCACGTGAGCGCGCCTAAGGACGTCAGCAGCTTGGTACCCAATGTCTATATGCCCGACTATGGTTCTGCCATGACCAGCAGCATCTACATCCGCGGCATGGGAAGTCGTATTAACGAACCCGTTATGGGCATGGTAGTGGATGGAGTCCCATTGCTCGACAAGAATATGTACGACCACGCCATGCAGGATGTTAAGCGTATCGAACTCCTCCGCGGACCGCAGGGCAGTATGTACGGTCGCAACTCCGCTGCAGGTATCATGGAGATTCGTACTATCCAACCGCTCGACCTCACCACCTATTCGATTCGGGGATCTGTCAGCTACGGTTCTGCCAATTCTGTCAAGGCACAAGCTTCATATTACATGCCCGTCAACAGCAAAATCGGTTGGGGCATCGCCGCGCGCTACCAGCGCACAGATGGTTTCTACACCAACGAGTACGACCATTCGCGCGTCGATTACGGACAACAAGCAGGCGGAAGACTCGTTGTGGACAGCCGGCCAAACGATGACTGGCGACTGACCGGTACACTCTATGCCGATTGGGTCAAACAGGGCGCTTTCCCCTATGCC
>JAGCFX010000076.1 GCA_017649925.1 Paludibacteraceae bacterium
CCCTATTGAAGCGTCCGACAGAGTTGGAATGCGATGTAGTACGGTTTCAGAACCAGAAAGACAAATGGATCGCTTTTGTCGGTCTAAAGGACGGGCGTCCGTATGAGATATTCACAGGTCTCGCCGACGACGAGATGGGTATTGCATTGCCTAAATCCGTGACCAAAGGTAAGATCATCAAAGTAGTCAAAGAAGATGGCACAAAGCGCTATGACTTCCAGTTTGTCAACACACGCGGGTTCAAGACGACTGTCGAGGGTCTGAGTTATAAGTTCGACCGCGAGTTCTGGAATTATGCCCGTCTCATCTCAGGTGTGCTACGTTACGGCATGCCGATTGACCAGGTGGTACATATGATCAGCGGGCTGCAGATGGACAATGACTCTATCAATAGCTGGACGACCGGTGTTGCCCGTGTGCTTAAACGCTACGTGCCCGGAGCGGCTGTAGAAGATGAAGAGTTGGTAAACGAATAAAAAAAGAAAAGCCCGCAGGTCGCGGGCTTTTTCTTTTTCTGCTACTTTTCTGCATGAGTAAGGATGTCTCCTTGCGGGTTGTAGAACCGCATCTCCAGCATGCCGAGAGCTTGATTTTCCATCACCTTAATGCCATATTCGCGGCGCCATTTATTGGCGAGCGAATTCAGCCATCCGTGCGTCACATACGCGTAAACATACGGATGCAGATGCAATTTCAGACCTCTACCATGGTGCGAAGACATATGCGCACAGGCTTCTTCGATTTGGTCGGTGAAGAGGATTGACGACTGGATTTTGCCTTTGCCGCCACAGGTGGGGCATACTTCCGTCACATCCACTTCCACCGCCGGGCGCACGCGTTGACGGGTGATCTGCATCAGACCGAACTTGCTGAGTTGCAGCACATTATGTTTCGCGCGGTCGCGATCCATCAGCTTGCGCACGTATTCGTACAACTGCTGCTGGTGACCTTTGTCATCCATGTCGATAAAATCGACAATGATGATACCTCCTATATCGCGCAGTCGAAGTTGGTGAACCAACTCGTCCGCCGCCAGCATGTTGAACTGGAAGGCATTCTGTTCCTGATCCTCGAATAGTTTCTTGCTGCCTGAATTGACATCAATGGAGAACAGTGCTTCGGTCTTCTCGATAATGAGGTACCCCCCATGTTTAAAACCGACCGTTCTGCCGAGTCCCGTTTTCATCTGACGGGTGATGTCGAAATGGTCAAAAATAGGTTGCGTGCCTTTGTAGAGTTTGACAATTTTCTCGCTTTCGGGAGCGATCAGCCGGAGGTAATGACGAACATCGTCGTAGATCTCCTGGTCATTGATCTGAATAGACGTGAAATCGGGGTTGAGCACATCGCGGATAATACCGAGTGTCCGTCCCATTTCTTCGCTCACCAAGCTCACGGGCTCTTTCTGCTGGAGCGTCTTGATCGTCTGCGTCCAGCGTTCCATTAAGAGCCGTAACTCATTGTCCAACTCAGCGGCACGTTTGTCTTCTGCTACAGTGCGGATAATTATCCCGAAACCCTGCGGTTTGATCGATAACATCAGCTGTTTGAGACGTTGGCGTTCTGCCTCACGTTTAATTTTCTGGCTTACCATAACACCGTCGGAGAAGGGGATGAGGACGATATTCCTTCCGGCAATAGAGATCTCTGCCGTGAGCCGCGGGCCCTTGGTGTTGATCGGTTCCTTGGAAACCTGCACCAGAATAGGGTCGCCCACTTTGAGAACCTCCGCTATCTGTCCTTCTTTTCCTACTTCGGGTTGACGCGGAGTCTTGGTGATCACCGGGATCCGGCGTCTATCCGAAACGGCTTTGGTAACATACGTCTGCAGCGTGCGAAACTGAGAACCTAAATCCAAGTAATGCAGAAAAGCTTCTTTCTCATGACCTACATCCACAAAAACCGCATTCAGCGCCGGCATCACTTTCTTGACCCTACCGTAATAGATATTGCCTACTGCGAAGTTATCTTCATTGCGTTTCTCACGCGCTACTTCCTGCAGGCGGTCGTCTTCCGTCAGTGCTATAGCGATCTCTTGCGGCTGCACGTCCACAATTAATTCGCTTTTCATATTTGTTGAGTTTTTATAAAATAAAAGCCTTGTGGCAAACCGACCCTCACCAGAGTCCGTTTAGCGCCACAAAGCTAAATGACGATCGTCAATTACTTATGTTTATGACGATTCTTGCGTAAGCGTTTTTTGCGCTTATGCGTTGACATCTTGTGTCTCTTATGCTTCTTTCCGTTTGGCATAATTGTTTGGATTAAAATGTTGTTATATAATGATTATTTTTTATTTGCTTTGACGCTGCGGACCGCATCTTTGAACTCCTCAGCGGGTTTGAAGAAAGGAATCATGTGCTCCGGAACAGCTACGGATGTTTTCTCGCGGATGTTACGTGCCACTTTAGCCTTGCGTGTCTTGAGGATAAAACTACCGAAACCGCGCAGGTACACGTTTTCTCCTTCATTCATCGACTCCTTGATTCCGCTGATCATTCCTTCTACTATCAGCGCGATAGATTTCTTGTCATAACCGGTCTTAATAGCGATCGAATTAATTAATTCTGCCTTTGTCATATCGTTTGTTTGTTATTATTTTTCTTCTGTCTAAGCGCTTTTAGCGAAAAAAGCCTAAAGTGCGTTTTTTCTTGTGGAATACTTCCACTCGACGAAAAAAGCGTGCAAAAGTACAACTTTTTTTTGATATGTGCAAATTTTTTTGTAATTTTGTGACCGATTTTTGGATTTTGAACTCAAAAAGTGCCATTTTTATGCTTAATTCGCTTATATATAGTCGTTTATATGATTGGTATGAGACCTCACGCCGAGCGCTGCCCTGGCGCGAGACGGAGGATCCTTATGCTATCTGGCTGAGCGAAATTATTCTGCAGCAGACCCGGGTTCTGCAGGGGCTGGAATATTACCGGCGTTTTCTGGCACGGTGGCCGGGCGTGCAAGAGCTGGCGGCGGCGGATGAAGCGGAGGTGCTGCGCGAATGGCAGGGGCTCGGCTATTATTCGCGAGCACGAAACCTGCATAAATCGGCGCAAATGATAGTGGAAAAAGGATGGCTGCCTTTTCCGCAGACGTTTGAGGACCTGCGGTCCTTGCCCGGCGTAGGCGAATATACGGCGGGAGCCATCGCTTCGTTTGCGTACAACCTGCCCTATCCTGCTATGGACGGAAATGTCTATCGCGTCGTAGCGCGGCTCCTGGATATAGACGAACCCTTCGATGCGACGGCCGGCAAGAAACTATTTCATCAGAAAATAGAAGAACTGCTGGACCGCGAGAATCCAAGGCTTTTCAACTCCGCCATCATGGAGTTCGGAGCGCTCTATTGCACGCCGACGCTGAGCGAAGAGACCTGCGCCGAATGTCCTCTGCGCGACCATTGCATGGGCTTTGCCCATGGCACGGCGGCCCTGTTGCCCCTACGCAAACCC
>JAGCFX010000077.1 GCA_017649925.1 Paludibacteraceae bacterium
CATAAAAAACGCTACAAAATTACAACTTTTTTTGCATATCTGCAAACTTTTTAGTACTTTTGCATCAAAATTTATGCCACTATGGCGAATGTGTTTGGAGATAAATGGAGTTTTACCAGCTTTGGTGAGTCGCACGGAGCGGCTATCGGCGGTATTCTGGACGGTGTTCCGGCAGGGTTGCATATCGATTTCGATATGATCCGTAAGGAACTGGAAAGGAGAGCGGGAAAAGGCAACAAAGGTGCTTCTCCCCGCGCTAAAAACGAACCCGACGAAGTGGAATGGCTCTCCGGAGTGATGGACGGCGTGACGCTCGGTACCCCGATTGCCTTCCTTATCCGCAACAAAGATGCACGGCCGGAGGACTACGAATGGCTCAAACATACCTATCGTCCGGGACATGCCGACAAAACCTACGAGCAGAAATACGGCATTCGCGACTGGCGTGGAGGCGGCAGAGCTTCGGCTCGCGAGACGGCGGGACGCGTTGTAGCCGGATGTATCGCCAAACAAGCCTTGCGGCTCAAAGGCATCGCTATTCATGCCGCTTTGATCCAGGTAGGCGCAGAGACCGACCCTGACAAGTTTGCCGAGACGATTGCGGCCTATCAGAAGGACGGAGACTCAATTGGTGGCATCATCGAGTGCCACATTAGCGGTGTGCCGGCAGGTACAGGCGAACCGATCTTCAACAAACTGCAAGCCGAACTGGCTTTTGCCGTCATGAGTATCAATGCCTGCAAAGGATTCGAGTACGGCACCGGTTTTGGCGGCGTGACGAAACCGGGAAGCGAGATCAATCATCTCTCCGGAGGTATTGCCGGCGGCATAGCGGATGGCACGGATATCGTCTTCCGCTGCGTCTTCAAACCCACACCATCTACTCCCAAAGCCGGCGTCAAAGGAAGACACGATGCCTGTGTTGCCACTCGCGCCGTGCCCGTCGTAGAAGCCATGACTGCCTTGGCTCTCATCAACCTGATATAGCCAAATCAGACTAGCGTGAAGAAGCCAATTGACTTTTGGCTTCGAAAGGGAAGGCGTGCGGGGAGCACTGGCCGACCGAGAATGTCGAGCTTGATCTGATGAGATGTATATCGAAATCAGACTAGCGAGACACTAGCGAGAGACTAGCGAACCGGGATCATCGTGGGGTTAATGAGGGGGTAACGAGGTATCAACGAGAACAAAATAACCACTAATATGGCAAAAGCAACCTTAAACAAAAAGTTCAAACGTTACACAGGCGCACTTCCGCCCAACGACCATCGTTTGTACCTTACAAACCGATTTGGTCAAGAAATCATTTCCCATATGCCGGAACATAAAGATCCGGCAACCATTACGGAGGCGCAACGGCGTGCATTCCAACTCATCAAAGAAGCTTCCGCGAAAGCCGATGCCGAACTCCGTGACCCGGTTAAACACGACGAATGGCTCAAACGCTGGCACGAATCCTTATACACCCGTGGCACTAAGCACTACAAAACCCTCCGTGGCTTTGTCATCGCCTCCATCCGCCAACAACTAAAATAGTTTCACTTGTCACTTATTTTACTTGCTGCTCTTTCGCCTGTTACAATCCCTGCACAACATCTGGCAGTTATCCGGCGTGGTATGCCCGCCTTGCGACCAAGGCGTAATATGATCGGCTTCCATCTGCTCTATCTCGAAATGTTTGCCGCAAATAGGACAAATTCCTTTCTGCTTCTCGTACTGGCGGCGCTTGGTGTTTCCGTCAAAAGCACGGATCTGTAAGTGCCGTTCGTCCGCGTCAAAGACATACCAATAAATGCCTTTCTGATTACCAACATCGGAGTCTTGAATAAGCTCGGATATACGTTGCTCCATTTCCTCAATATTGATGTGCTCGGAGCCGTATTTATTGTAGATAGCACCCCAGTCCACGCCTTTCATTACAGAGCGATACTTGAATTTGGCTTGCACCCAATTGATGACTTGTTGGAAATAGAGCCAAAGAGCCGTAGCATCGGAGTCTTTGATGGCATGTTCCGCCATGTATTGCTCAATCTGTCCGCCACTAATCCAGTCCAGAACAGTCTCCAAATAATCCTGCTGAATAGGCGAGCCTGTAAGATATTTGTTGCCCATAAGGTATGCGCCGCAGTTGGATTTGGAGAAATAGCGTTTGGCGTCACTCAACCACGGCGAAGCATATACCGCATTCAGAAGTTCTTGGTTCGTCAGTTTCTTTCCGGCTATATTGATGGTCTTGAACCATTTCAGTTTCTCTTTGTCCGAACCGGTACAACGATAGATGTAAAGTTCGTAATTGAGAATCTGCTCTTTTTCCTCTTTGGTAAGATTGTCAAAATAACGGAACAAGTGCGCAAAGTCGCCGTTCACGTACTGGCAGATAGAAACCGTGCGTTGCTGGCCGTCAATAATCTCAAAAGTGCCATCATCGTTAACCGACCAATACATCACATTGAGCGGAAAATCCTGCGTAATGGTATCAATTACTGCGTCCCGCTCTTTGTCGTTATAAACGAACTCACGCTGAAACGGCGGACGTACGTCTAACTTACCACCATAGGCTTTCACACCTGCTTCCTGATTGTCCACGTAGCCTTCTGTCAGCTCGCGAACGGTAATTTTGTGTAATTCTATTTTCATGGCTTTCTATTTTTTGCGACGGATAAATATACGCCCATATGTTCTTTCTCCATGTACAATAGTACATCCTCCTCTATCTGCTTCATGAGCTCGGTATTTTAATTCTGTTAATATCTCTTTTGGGGCAGAAGCGCGTGTGTTTCCACTTGCTTGCCATATGATTTCAAATTGATCAGGATTATATTTGTCCATAAAAGTAATAGGAACACCCATTATTCCGTCATAATCCACTGGAATGTCAGTTACTTTATCAACATTGATAGCATCGTAATTATCATAATGCGGATATTCTTCCGGCGTATAATGTTTATATAGGATTAATTCTTCGTGTCTCTTTTGAAGGTCCAAATTTGTATACCAAGCTATGGCTGGTGTCTTGACATAATTATCGTCCGGGTTATAACCTTTAGAAATTACATATTTTCTATTTGCTTCAAGTTTATTAGGATAAGTGGTTCTAAATACCATAGAAAGATTAAAGCCATTACCTATCCATAATCTGTTTTCCTTTAAAAGAGGAAATATTTCTTTGTATGTAATGGCATTCATATTCCCTAATATTAAGAATTTCTTATCATATTTAATTAGTTGCGCTACATATTCTCTAAATAACGAAAAAGGTGGATTTGTAACTACAATATCGGCTTGTTGCAATAAATCTATACTTTCCTTGCTCCTGAAATCTCCATTTTCCTTCAGAATAGAGATAATATTCTTATTGTTTTGCATTAAATACTTAACATCTGCAAGATTAACTGCTCCATCTCCATTTACATCTGTTACTTCAGTTATTTCTACCTTGTAGGCAATCTTCTTCGGGTCATCTACTGTATCGCCGAAATCCAATAATAATTCATTACCAGAAACAGGAGATCCATTATAACAGGTAGCAATCAGTTTTTTTAAACCGAGTGCGTTGAAGTTAAGTGCAAAATACTTGAAGAAATTACTTTCGTACGGATCATCACAATTACATAACACCACTTTTCCTTGAAAGTGTTGCTTGTAGTACTTGAGCTCCTTTTCGATGTCTGGTAATTGAGTATAGAACTCGTCATTCTTTCCCGCATTTGCTGCATGCAGATTTGCATTTCCTGCCATAGATTGATAGTTGTTTTGTGCAAAACTATCAATCCACCAACGGGCACAAAAAAGTGTGAACCTCTATTCGCGTTCACGAAGGAGCCTAGGAAGAACCTCCGCCCTATACTTATAGAAGTCCACACCAAATGTGAACTATTTAAGTATAGGTGGAATGTCCCATTGTAGGCACATTCGTGAAGCATTTACCCGTTTCGTTGAGAAATCAGTTTCCTAGGCTTTTTTCTTTTCGAACGCGAAATAATAGTCTGCTTATTATTTTAATATGTTTTTGCGCGACGCTTCGCGCTGTATTTTGTTTTGTGGAGTATAGCGGACTCGTAATAATCGTTTGAGGATCTTATCCGAAATAAGAACTCTCACCAATCGCTCTAGCCAGATGAGCTAATACCCCAATATATCCTCCTGTTTAACGTCAGTGAGTGACGGAAGATTATAGATCTCCGGACCAGCCGTGACCGAGATCCCAGTGTTCATCATAACGGAACTCAAAATACGGCAGAGCGAAATATTTCTCTATCAATGCTGTCAGTTCCGGCTCGATATCTTTAGCCCACTGACCTACGAAAACAATAAAATGATCTATATTCCATGCTACGCGGCCACGCGGCACCTGCGTATAATCACCGCTGAACTTGGTTGGCTCATGTTTGGCTAATGCACGGAAATACTGCTTTTGCCAGATCTGTCGGTGCAACGTTTGATAGTTGATAAACGGCAACCCTTTCTCTGCGGCCTCTTCTACCATTTTGGGCGTCAGTTCTTTCTTATAAACACCAAAGAAATCATGTTCCTCTTGGTCATACCAAAAGATTCCGACAGCCGGCATCGGCTCATCGAAGGATTTCATATCCGCCATCATGGCTTCTTTTTCGCTACTTGATAAAGTGGTCATATATCGTTTAAAAAACCTTTGCGGCGGGGTTAGTTGACTATACCATTAGCAAGGTATTCATCGCCCATCAAATACAGGCCTGTAGATGGGTCGTGGAGGTCTTGGCACAGTTGTGAAGTATAAAAAAGATCCAATGCCTGAGAAGCAGTAATATCTCGCTCCTCGCTGAGACGCGTGATGATACGTCCGATTTTATTCCACATCAATACATTGCTTAACATAATATACTCTCCTTAAAATGCAGACATTCGTCAATAGCCTGCTGGTTAAGAATACAAATCTGATGGTTCGGTTGATGCTTGCTCAATTCACTTAATGCAAATTCAGCAGTAACAGTGCCTGCGACGTAAGCCTCTAC
>JAGCFX010000078.1 GCA_017649925.1 Paludibacteraceae bacterium
ATCTTCCCATATCTCCTGACCCGTCGTAGCATAGTGAATAGCCGGGTTAGCAGGATTGGTGAACTGACCGAGGATGATACTGCCGGGAGTTGCGTCACGTAACTCTTCAGCCTTGGCGATCGCACCTTTCATGCCTTCCGAACCGGGTGTGAGAACGAGTTCAGCGCCATAGTTAGCAAGCAGGTTTCTGCGCTCTACGGACATCGTCTCAGGCATCGTGAGGATCACTTTGTATCCTTTGATGCGACCTACCCACGCCAGACCTACGCCTGTGTTTCCGCTCGTAGGTTCGATGATGGTTGCTCCGGGTTGCAGTTTACCGCTACGTTCCGCATCTTCTATCATCGCAAGCGCAATACGGTCTTTGACCGAACCGCCCGGGTTAAAACGCTCTAACTTAAGCAGCAAACGAGTGTTGCCCTCTTTAATTTCTAACATCGGCGTTTTGCCGACCAATTCAAGTAAGTTTTTAACAATCATGATTTTGGTTGGTTTTGAGTTAGTATAAAAATTCGTACCGCCTCTGCTACCATCTCGGCGCAGGGACGTTTCTCGTAATATTCGGGAGTTCGTTCTGCGGGGCGCGGGTCCAAATCCAGTTTACAATCACATTGTCCTTTGGGCGCCAAACCCAATAACTCCGCGCAGATCAACGAACCGTACTTGTCTTTGAAATCACCGGCAAGTTGTTGCACGCGTTTATAGTTACCCATCTTTCCCTCGTTGTCATGAGGCGTTGCACTTCCGCATTCCAGACCGGCAAGCATAAACATCCCGCTCGCAGCACCGCAGACCATCCGCATACGGCCAATTCCACCTCCAAAAGAAGCGGAGAGACGGAGAGCCATTGACTCGTCCTCTATGCCGTATAAATCCGCGCAGGACGCGAACACTGCCTGTGCGCAGTTAAAGCCCTGTTTGAATAATTCTTCTGCCCGCTGTGCGCGGCGTTCTATCTCGTTTGATTCCATGCCTCACAATTTTGCCTGCAAAATTACAAAAAAAAAATGACATACACAAATTTGTATGCCATTTTTTGATTATTTTCTGAATTTCGATTACTCTTCCTCTGTCTGCGTAGCAGCATAAGCGGCAAGCAGTTTGTCTTGCACGTCTTGCGGCACGAGTTGATAGGAGTTGAAACTCATGGTGAACGTAGCACGTCCGCCGGTGAGCGAAGAGAGAGTCGTCGAATAGGTGCTCAGTTCCTTCAAAGGCACTTGTGCTTTGAGGCGGGTGAACGATTTCTCGGTCTCCATACCCATTACCATACCACGACGGCCGTTGATATCACTCATCACATCACCCATGATCTCTGACGGTACGAATACCTCGAGGTCATAAACCGGCTCAAGCACTTTCGGATTAGCCTCTTTGAAGGCTTGTGCGAATGCGTTACGGCCTGCCAGACGGAACGAGATTTCGTTCGAGTCTACCGGGTGCATCTTACCATCGTAGATAATCACGCGTACATCACGAGCATACGAACCGGTCAACGGGCCTTGCTCCATACGATCCATGATACCCTTTACGATAGCCGGGATGAAACGGGCATCGATAGCACCACCGACGATAGAGTTGATGATGATCAGTTTACCACCCCACTCGAGGTTGATCTCCTGTTGGTCTTTCACAGAGATCTTGTATTCCTGGTTACCGAACTTGTAAGTCTCTTTTACCGGCTGTCCGTCCTCATACGGCTCAACGATCAAGTGAACCTCACCGAACTGACCGGCACCACCGGATTGTTTCTTATGACGATAGTCTGCACGTGCAGCCTTGGTGATGGTCTCGCGATACGGGATCTTCGGTTCAAGGAACTCGATCGGCATCTTGTCGTTGTTCTCCAAACGCCATTTGAGGGTACGGAGGTGGAACTCACCTTGACCGCTGACGATCATCTGACGGAGCTCTTTCGATTGCTCTACGAGCCATGTCGGATCTTCCTCGTGCATACGCGTCAGCAAAGCTGCCAGTTTCTCTGCATCGCTCTCCGTCACAGGCTTGATAGCGCGGCGGTAACGAGGTTGCGGATATTGGATCGGAGCATACTGCAAGTCGCATCCCTTGGCGTTCAGTGTGTTGCCCGTACGGGTATCTTTCAACTTAACGGTAGCACCGATATCGCCTGCTGACAACTCATCTACCGGCACGCGGATGGAACCCGCTACCTGATACAGCTGAGAGATACGCTCTTTGCTGCCGCGCTCCATGTTCTCAAGATCATCGCCGTTGTGAACAGCACCCTGCATTACGCGGAAATAGTTGACCTCACCGATATGCGGTTCTACGGAAGTCTTGAATACATAGAGGCTGGTCGGAGCCTTGGCATCGGGTTTCACCTCTTTGCCATCTACGGTTGGATAGCTGAAGTTAGCAGGGCTCGGGGCCATACCGTTGAGGAAGTCCATCAAGCGGCGAACGCCCATATCTTTGAGACCCGAGCAGCAGAGAACGGGATACATCGATCCGTCGGCGTAAACGCTCTTCAGACCTTGCATGATCTCTTCGTCGCTCAGCGTGCCTTCTTCGAAGAATTTCTCCATCAGCGTCTCGTCTGCCTCTGCTGCCATCTCGGACAATGCGGCGCGCATCTCTTCTACGCGACTTGCATGCTCTGCAGGGATATCTTTGAGTTCAGGAGCACCGCCTTCGGGTTTCCATACCAGCATCTTGCCTTTCAGCACATCCACTACAGCATTGAAACCAGCGCCTGCGTTTACCGGGAACTGAATAAGCGTACATTTGTTGCCGAAGTTCTCTTTGAGCTGATTGAAAGTGCGCTCAAAGTCTGCGTTCTCATGGTCACATTTGTTGATAACGAATGCAAGAGGTTTCTTGGCTTTCTCTACGAGGCGGAAGTTATTCTGCGTTCCTACCTCTACACCGCCGTTCGCGCTGAGGACAACAAGTGCAGAACCGCACATCTGCAGAGCTGCTACCGTACCACCGCAGAAGTCATCGCTACCTGCGCAGTCGATGATATTCAGTTTCTTGCCCTCGAACTCAACGTTACATACCGTCGAGAACACCGAATAACCATACTCTTTTTCTACCGGGAAATAGTCGCACACGGTGGATTGTGCTTCAATCGAACCGCGGCGCTTGATCACCCCGCACTCGAACAACATCGACTCCATTAGAGTCGTTTTACCGGATCCCGAGCCGCCCAACATGGCGACATTCTTGATCTCATTTGCTTGATAAACTTTAGCCATATAAAATTATTATTTAAGGTATTTTGTAATCTTAAATTAGCAAAATCGGGTGCAAAGGTAGTAAAAAAATATTATATACGCAAACAAAATGAAAAAAAATTAAATTTAATTTGCGCAATTGAAAAATTTTTACTAATTTTGCAGCGTTTTTGGAATTGAGAGAAAAACTCTCGTGTTTTTAGTATGAGAAATTGTCGTTGTTTCACATTGTTACTCCTTGCGGGAATGCTATATAGTTCTGCGCTTTTTGCTGTTGCACCGGGCAAGGGTCGTGTGGTGTGGAAGGACAAGACAAATTCCAAAACCGGTTTGTACACTACGCAGAATTTCTTCGTGTCGCATGGTGTGAGTCTGAATGCAAGTGCGTTGTATTTCTTCGGCGATGTGGATAACGAGGGTCTCGCTTTCCATGGTGGTTTCAATATCAACAACCTCAGTCTCGGTGGTGGTTTAACCTTTGGTTATATGATGCCGGCGGGAAACCATTGTAATATGCGCTTCACGCTCATGGGAGGTACGCTACGAGGAAACAACGAGTTGATGTTCCAGAATCTGCCTGAGCCGCGTGATGATTACCGCAGTTTCAAATCGATTATTATCCAGCCTTCTTTCGGCGTCGAGTATTATCCGTTCACGCGTGCCGGCTTCTATCTCTACGGCGGTGTGGCGCTGACGGCGAGCATCATCACGGATTATCAGTTCTATTATTACAAACGCGAAGCGTATGGCAAAGTGCGGACTTTGCTGCAGGGTAAGACCTTCGGATTCCTGCCTATGGTACAATTGGGTTTGGGTTACAGTTGGAATATCAACGAGTCGTGGACAATCAATCTGGAGGCAATGATTCAAGAAGGTCTGCTCGACACCCATTATATGAACCTCGATGCTTTCCCGTTGGCTCCTTCGCAGAACAGCGATGGCGCGGAGTTGGGTAACCCTATTCCTTATTCCAAGTGGACCAACCGTTACGGCGAAGAGCAAATCCACTGGAATGATGGTTGGTTCCAATTGGGTATCACGGTTACTTATCGTTGGCGTAATTGCGAGAAGTGCCGTCTGCTGGACAACTACAGAAATGTTCGTCCGATGCGGAGTCGTTAATCTTCCTTACTTTTTTACGGCTGTATAGATGGTAGCAATACCGAACGTGAGGGGCGTGAAATGCTCGTCGCGGAAACCTGCGTCATGCAGATGCTGAATAAACGCTTCGCCCCAACAGAAAGACTTCACGGAGCGGTTTAGGTAGGTATAGGCTGTCTTGTCGTGGCTTACCATTCGCCCTATCAATGGCAACACACGCGTGAAATATATATCGTATAGCGCGCGCACGAGACGGTTCGTGGGATAGCTGAACTCCAGTATCGTCACTTGTCCGCCGGGCTTGAGAACACGATGCATCTCACGCAATCCGGCATCCGGATCGCTGAAGTTACGGCAGCCGAAAGCGCAGGTCACACCGTCAAACGAATCGTCCTCGAAAGGCATCTTACGGGCATCTCCGTGAACAAAGTTCACGAGCAGACTGTACCGCGCACATTTGCGGAAACCGATCTGCATCATCTGTTCCGATAGATCGATGCCTGTCACTTGTTCCGCTTTGCCGCGACGAAGCATCTCTATCGTCAGGTCAGCCGTACCGATTGCCACGTCCAGCACATGTTGCGCCGGAGGCATCATTTCCACCGTCTTACGACGCCATGCGCGGTCGATGTTAAGCGATAGACCGTGGTTCAGTCCGTCGTAGGTACGCGCGATGCGGTCAAAGAGTTGCCCTATGTGCTGTTTCTCTTCCATTTTAGATTTCGTAGTCGAGGCATGTACGCACTTCCGTCACGGGACGCACTACGCCGTTGGCGACAGCCACATGAGCCGGATGAACGGCATAACCCTTCAGCGCTTCTGCGGACTCCAGCGTGCAATCCAGCATGATGTCTGCGTTACTGCTGTCCAATCGACCGGAGGTCTGAACATGAATATCCAGCAAGCCCGGCACTTGACCTTGCAATCCTTCCAGTCCGGCTTTGATGGCCGCGCATGCGGCTTGTTTCTCGGCTGCGCTCAACTCCGAACGCAACTTCCATAGAATGATATGCTTTACCATCGTTTCGTATACAATTTCGGCGCAAAGATAATATAAATTTTCCGAATGTGCAAGCCCCCGTGCGTTTTTTCGCAAAATATTTGCATATATCGCAAATTTGTTGTACCTTTGCAGCCGCAAAGGTCAATTAAACAATAGTTGCTATGAAAAAATTATTGGTTCTTATGATTGCTGCTTTCATGGCCGTTGGCATGATGGCGCAGGAGAAGTTCTCGTTTGTTATCCAGGGCAGCGAGGATACGTATAACCAGGTTCGGGTCATCAATCGTACGTCGTTGATGGACCTCCGTTGCCGAGTGGTCGTTTTGGACGATAATGACAACATCCTCTCCGTATATGGCGTGTATAACCTCAGAGGCTATGACGATGCGGATTTCAATACGGAGCGCATTCGCCGCGGGATGAAACTCGGTCTGCAGTTCCCCGAGGGTTTTGACCATGAAGTGCTCTATTCGGTGGAGTATCGCGATTATCCGTTCTTTGATGTGGTCGTCATCATCCTCTATGATAAAAACAGCGAGTTCAGTCCTGAATTTTAACTGACGAGACCATGAATTGTTTACAGGTTTTATTGGCTATTATCTTTCCGCCGCTGGCGGTTGTTGACCGTGGTTGCGGATCGATGCTGATCGTATTTATCCTCACTTGCATTGGCTGGGTTCCCGGTGTCATCGCCGCCCTCATCATCCTGAATAAAAACACCTAACACAACATATCTCCAAGAAATGTTGTACCTTTGCACCGGCAAAGGTTGAAAAAAACAATTATATACATGAAAAAACATATCAATCACGCCCATGCGGCAGAGAAAAAATTATTGGCACTTTTAGTTGCGATAGTTATGTCCGCAGGCATTGTGGCGGAAAATTATCCGACAAAGTTTCTTGGTATCCCTATCGACGGTACCAAACAAGAGATGATTCGTCATATACAAAGCAAAGGATTTGTATATAATAGGCAATTAGATTGTTTAACCGGAGTGCTCAACGGAGAAAAGGTAGTCATCGCACTTCGCACATACAATGGAAGAGTATGTCAAGTAATGATCGGAGAGCTGCAGACATATTCTGAAAAGCAAATAAAGGTTAAATTTAACAACTTAATGAAGCAATTCAACGAACATCCTAATTATATATCTGCCACTCTTGATCAAACATACATAGATAAGAGAGAAAAAGTATCCAGAGAAATATCTAAGAATGGGAAGAAGTACGCAGCATACTATATGCAAATAACACATGATTTGGATACAACTATATGGATGAAAGATATGGACAAGATCGCTCAGAATGTTGTAGCACAACTTGCAGATAGAGATTCTATAAGCGAGCACGAAAAAGATTTAGCAGGTACATATATTGAGCAGAAGGCAATGCGACAGCAATACCTCCATAATATAGTGTGGTTTCAAATTTTAGAGAAACAGGGAAAGTATTCGATCGCTTTATATTATGATAATCTATACAATCAACCTTTAGGTTCTAACTTGTAGCCATCAATGACATAAAACCTTATTAGTAGCGGTAATCTTTGTCAGCTGATAAAGAGAATATAGAGAAGTTTTAACAATAATAACTCGTGGACTTTTGGCTTACTATATTCATTGTTGCTTTCATTTGCTTAACGATTGTCTTACCGATTGTCAGAGCGATAAGACGTCGGAGCATGACTGCCGGGGATGAAGGCGAGTATTATGTAGCCAGACAATTGCGACGATTGAACGATAGCAAGTATTTTGTTATCAACGATCTGCTCTTCCGCAAACGCAATGGATTTACCAATCAGATAGACCATTTAGTTGTTAGTCCGTACGGAGTATTTGTCATTGAAACAAAGAATATATACGGCTATATCCACGGTGCAAGCAAATCGAAATTATGGCGCAGTTATTGGCGAGACGGCCGAGATTTGGCTTTCGATAATCCCGTCTTGCAAAACGAGGCACATATTAACGCACTGGAAGAAAGGTTAGGTGTCGGTAGACAAATACCATACTATTCGATAATTGCATTCTCCCCTACGGCCGATTTACAAGTAAATGTAACCAATGCGGATGTCATCCATTGGACGCAAATAAGGCAACTAATACGAGCGTACAAAGAACCGGTGATGAGCATCGAAGAAGCACGGTCGATTTACGATGAGATAGTTGCGCTCAACATAACTAATACAGAAGTGCGTAGAACACATGGTCAAAATGCCAACGCGCGCAAAGTCGATTTTGAGCGACGCACGGACAATGCATTAGACAATGGCAAGTGTCCAAAGTGCGGGGGAAACCTCGTTAGACGTACCGGCACTTATGGTGCCTTTTACGGCTGTAGTAATTATCCAAATTGTAAATATACACATCAAGCATATTAGAAGATGAGTCTACATGGCGAAATGTTGACATATGGCGTACTGAAGAGTGATGGTATATTATATCATATCGATGATAAGAGCGTTAAGAATGGATCAAAATGCGATTGTCTGTGCCCGAAATGCCACACATCTTTAATTGCGCGGCGGGGCGATGTTAACGAGCACCATTTTGCGCATGCTAATGGAGATAAGTGTCCTGGAGCACAAATGTCTGCGCTTCATAAATTAGCGCAACAAATACTCGCAGAGGGAAAAAGGGTAATGTTACCCGAGTATTCAAAGACGTATGTGCAACATCAAGCAAAACTGCAAGTCTTTGACAGTATAACATTAGAAGAAGTTTGTCAAGATGAGGTTTCACGTCGTAGACCAGATTGCGTAGGAAAACCATATTGTAATAGTAGTTCTTTATGGATTGAGATATATTGTTGTAATCCTATAAAAGTAAATGGAGAAAGAGAGAAGGATATAATCAGGAGAAATCAGCATTGTATAGAAATTGATTTTTCTGATTTAATGCAAACAGACTATAAACCGGATGATGTTAAGGATAGACTTTTAAATTCATGTACTAACAGAAGGTGGGTTTGTCACCCAGAGTGGGACAAAGAAGAGAGGCAAAAAGAAGATGAAGCCACAAAACTCGAGTGGGAAGAAAGGAAACGCGAAATGGAGGAATCCATGCGTCAAGTTGAGGAAGAAAAACGCAAACAGGAAGAGTTATTGCAGAAGCAGAAGCATATTACCGTGTCCAATTTCTCATTTATACGAAGAATTGAAAGTGAAAACAAAACACAAAGCAATGGGAAACGAGATTGGGTAATGTTTGCGAAAGAGAAATATGTAGACAAAAATGGCAGAGAGACCTTTTATAAGACATTAATCAAAGAGTATACGAAGGTAACTCTTGAGAATTCCAGACAAATGGTTGCAAAAGAAGCTTGTTCAAAAATTAATGATTTGCTTCCAAGAACACATCTAATATTTGACGTAACCAAAATATATTTGGAAATGTTACTTGCAATTTGGGTATTGGATAAACTCAACCATAGTGAAGTACCCGATTTAAGCAGAGTATTTATTGTGAATCAGTCCTTGAGAAATAACACATACAAAGCAATCAAAAAGATTGGGAATATAAACAATAGAGAGATTGAAGAAACGCTTATTCCTGCCGAATTGGAAAACAGAGATATAATTCTTCACATCTTGCGTATTTGCTATGCAAAATAATTTCAAATTAAAACAATAAAACCCCTTGATTTTTGATTGTTGAAAACTTTTTTTCATTTTTTAACGAAAAAGGGCATTTTTTGAAAATTGGCTCGCAGGCCGCTTCAAATAAGGGCAAAAAATTTTCATTTTTTCGGCCCTTTTTGCATTTTCTTTGTTAAGCGCTTACTTTCAGGCAGTTATAACGATTTCTTGACCCGTTGCTGATTATCAGCAAGTTAGGTTGTTGATAACTTTTTCGGTTTGGATAATTCGAGAAATTGTATTATCTTTGCAACCCTTTTCGCCACATCGGCACTTATCACATGACTACCAACGCGCACATATCGACCTTGTACAAACAAATAGAGACGGCTAAAGAGTTCGCCTCGTTGTTTGCGCATTCGGCTGACAAACAGGCGTTTGAGCGATTGATAGATGAGATGGAGTTACAGGTCTTTTGCGTAAATAAAGATATGGAGTGCGCACACAAGCGCATTGGCGAGTTGGCCGCGGAGAATTACGATGCCGTGGTGTCGGCGCAAGCGGGTTACGGACGTTATTTCTGCTACATCACGCCGCTATGTATCTCCAAACAGATGGCATCGCACGTGGAGAGTCATCTGCGCAAAGCCTGCGGCGGCAAAGCAAGCGTCCTCTGGCAAACGATTCACGAATACGAGCTGATGGACTATCTGAGCACCAAGAACCTGAGCGCACAGCAGATTTACGAAGAACTGAGCGATTATTTCGGACCGTTGCCATTCAGCGAACGCACCTTCCGAATGTACAGGTAAAGTTGCCGGAAAACTTCCGCAACTTGCCGAAAAACTTCCGAAAAACTTCCGAAATACTTCCGAAGTTGACCTATTTTTGGCCAGCTTCTTTTTTTGCACTACTTTTGCAGCGGATTTCCAATTACAGCTAAATAAACGGCTGGCGCCAGCCATAATTTTTTAACCCGCCGTCTCGCAGACGGCACAAACAACGAAAAAAGTTATGGCAACAAAAGCATTAGCTCTGACACAGGGCAACAATTATCAAGCAATCAACGAACTGATTGATCAAACGAACATCGAGCGTGCAAGTGCGAAACGTATCAAAGAACTGCGTGAGCGCGCCAAGGAGGAGGCTATCAAGCTCTATCGCGAGCAGAAATGGCAAGTTGGCACAGACCATCTTTACAACGGCGCCACACTCCGTCTGTACGAGGAAAAGGTCATGACATGGGAGAAAAACCATCAGATTGAAGACCCATTAATGTACCTCTATCGTTCACAGTTTGATCACGTGGCGTGGCTCGAAGGGCAACTTAAGACCTACCGCGCTAAACTCAAGCAGACCGGTTCCGATCTAGCCGCCGCGTATCCGAACTCTGAGTCTGTTAAGTATGTGACGAAATTCCAAATCCGATGACAGACGAGTTCTATGAGCCCTACAAGTACTGGGACCCGTTCGTAGAAAAAGAAACGGATAAAAGAAAAGAAGCAAAAGAAAATTAAAAAGAAAAAGGTGGTGGTGGTAGAGTGTATACTACGAATATAGGGCTATGCAGATAGTTTACCACCACCACCGATTTTGAAGATTATGGAATTTAACGAAATGTGGCAACTACTCCTGCGCAACGGCGCAAGTGGTCGAAAGGAAGAAGGCACGCGAAACTATTGGGCAACCCTCACGCCTGAACAACAACAAGCAGCCTTTACCACCATCAGCCGAAAACTGGCGGCGAAAGCATTTGTCCACTACGACCCGATTCGCGCAATACAGGAGAATATCTGGCAAGTAAAAAGCCGTGGCCCTACCAACTACAACGGCAAAAAACTTGACCCGAAGACAAAGTATGTAATTGCCTTTTACGACGGCCAATGGGGAACCTACACCCTCGAAGAGGCACAATTGTTTAACTTAAAAATCAAAGAATAAGAATTATGGCAAGAGTAGAATTGATCAAAGGTATAGCTTCGATATCAGGTACGATCACGAAGCGTCCGAACGGCGACCGCTTGGTAGCCAGAACGTATCACGGGGAGACCCGTCTGTACCTGTTTTCCAAAGATGCGGGTGTGCGCAAGACGCCGGTAACGGAACGCGAGAAAGCGCAACGGAGTCAGTTTGCGGCGATAGCCTCCGAAGTGGCTCGTCTGCGTCGCGAAGGGGACAAACGAGCAAAGAAAATCATCTGGTGTGAGGTAAAGTCACGTCTAGCGAGCGAGCAGAAGTCGACGACGGCTCGATGAGGGTTCGACAACGAAAGAACGAAGGTAGGATGATTTCAGTCCCAATGACTATGCAGATAGCGAGAATGCGGACCCCTAAAGGCCATTCGGATAGCGCATTTTGTGGCACATGCTACTCCGCAAAAAACGTGGTGCCCCCCACTCATGCTTTTGCGTTCCCCATCCGCAAAAGAATGTTTTTGCCGGAGTACATGTCCCCAAGGCGGGAGAAAGAGAGAAAACGGGACTGAAAAATATCCTACCTAAAAAAAAGAAAAAAATGAAAAGTATAAGTAAAGAGATTTTGCGGAAGCGGTTGGGCGTGGCGATTGGGAGGATAGTTCCCAAAGCAGAGTTCACGTGGTTCTTCGGTTGCTTCTGCACGAAAACCGGTCAGCCGGAGATTGTTCGTAAGGCGCGAGAGCTTGATTTAGAGCACGTTAGGCAATTTAGCGAGTACTGCGGCTATGACCTGTATTTTCCGATTCCTCTACCCCTCTGGTAGCAAAAATGAGAAAGTTCCCGACGAAAAATGAGAAAGTCGGGGATTTTCTTGCATATATGAAAAGGAAGTGCTATTTTTGCACTCGCGTTCGGCAATAAGGTCGCAAAGACCAAACCACTCCGCTAATTGGTAAAGGCGACTTATGCCTCCGCTCTCCCCACCGCAAACAGCCAAAGGCTTGGTTTACGTCGGGGGCCCCAATAAATAAATAATAAAAACAACCTTAATTATGAACAGAAATCAGATTTACAAAATCATCGTAACGTTAGCGACGGCCATTGTGACGTGTGCGGCGATCGCGTTGGGACTGACGTCCTGCAATGTGACTCGGACGATAACGACCCAGAGTCAGTATTATCAGAAAGGCGACACGAC
>JAGCFX010000079.1 GCA_017649925.1 Paludibacteraceae bacterium
GTCCGCAAAATGCGTCGGAATGTCGTACGAGATGCGGCGATAGACATCTTCCGGCGTACCGATGGAGGTAATGCCGGCAATGAAATAGACAGCATCATAGCCTTCAAAATGCTTGTCGCCGGCTTTGAGATTCATAAAGTCAGGGATGATATACTCTTCCAGTTTGGCTTTCTCCGCTTCCGTCAAGGGATATTCGTCAATTCGTACCGACCGTCTTCCGACCGACAGCACTTTCTCTACTTGCGGCGTACGCAATAGTTCGAGCATCACACCTTCGCCCACATAACCTGTGGCACCTGTTATAATGATTTTCATCTTTCTCATTTAATTGTCTTTTGGTATGCCAGGCGTTCATCGCCTGAAAGTAAATACATGTATTATTTCATTAGCGATTTGAAGAAATGCTCTGTGCCCCAGAAACATCCTCCGGCTAAATAGTAGCGGGTATAATGAGTATACTCAATTCGTAGAGCAGGTAAATTGGTAATGTAACAAGGAGTAGCGTGAACGGGTCACCGGTAGGTGTGATGACAGCCGCGATGATGAGGATGGTCACGAACACATGTCCTCGGTAACGTTTGAGGTGTTCGCGACGAAGGATGCCGAGTTTCGCCAGCAGCCAGGTCAATACCGGTATCTCGAACATCAGCCCCAAGAAGATGGATAGAACCAGCAGCAGGGAGATATAGGAGGTAAGGCTGATTTGATTGACAACGATGTCGCTGACTTGATAGGTACTGAGCATATGGAACGAGAGCGGGAAGATAAGGAAGTAGTTGAGTGCCACGCCGGCTGCAAAAAGGATCAGCGAACTCAGCACAAAGATGACCGAATAGCGTTTCTCGTTGCGGTACAAGGCTGGTGCGACGAATCCGTACAGCCATGCTACTATGAAGGGAAGTGCCACGACGAATCCCACGCATAATGCTGCTTGCACATGCGTGAAAAACTGCGCCGTGACATCTATGTTGATCAGTTGCTGTCCTTGCTTCAGCGGGCGGAAGATCAGGTCAAAGAGCGGTTTCTTGAAATAAAAGACCGCTATAGACGCGACCAACCACGCCACTAGAGACTTGATGAGCACAGACCGCAGTTCATCCAGATGCTCCCAAAAGGTCATTTCTCCTCTTTCTTAACTTCCTCTTTCGTTTCCTCTTTCGGCTCCTCGTCGGCTTTTCCGTTCACGCCGTCTTTGAAGGACTTAACGCCCTTACCTAGACCCTTCATGAGTTCAGGAATTTTTTTGCCTCCGAAAATAAGCAAAATAACGAGTACGATAAGAATAATTTCCCAAGTTCCTAACATAATCACGATTGTTTTAGTTGTTCAACAAGATTATCTATTTTCTGCATCTCTTCCGGGATGTGGATACGCTGCGGGCAATGCGGAATACAATGATCACAACCTATACAGTGGTCCGCCTGCCGTTCTTTGGGTACCGCGCGGTTATACCCGTTCAACCACCGTTTGGCGGGCACATGATCTTCGGTCAGCATATTGTTGTAATGGCTGAAGATCGCCGGGATATTGAGTCCGTACGGACAGGGCATGCAGTAGTTGCAGGCGGTACACGGGATCGCGTTGAGATTGCATATCTCGTCTGCTAAATGCATGAGCAGCGCATCTTCTTCGGCGGTGATAGGCCGCAGCGGCGAATAGGTGCAGCAGTTCTCTTTGAGGTGTTCCATGTAAGTCATGCCAGACAACACGGTAAGTATCTTCTCCGGTGTACCGGCATAGCGGAATGCCCATTCAGCAGGCGTAGCGTTGATGTCGGCACGTTTCATCTCTTTGAGAATATGCGTGGGTTGTTTCGCCAGACGACCGCCCAACAACGGCTCCATGATGACACCCGGAATACCACGTTTCGCCAACTCATCGTACAGGTACGAAGCGTTCGTGTTACGCGGGTTATTGCGCTTGGCGTAATGCCAGTCGAGATAGTTGAGTTGGATCTGCACGAAGTCCCAATGGTACTTGCCTTCGTCATGCCATTTGAGCAACATATCGAAGATACGCACATCGCCGTGGTAGGAGAAACCGAGGTTACGGATACGTCCTTTCTGTTTCTGCTCCACAAGCCAATCGAGGATGCCGTTGTCCATATAGCGGGCGTTAAAGGTCTCAAAGGCGTCTTTTCCTCGTGCACTGCCACCGATACTATGCAGCAACAGGTAATCCACGTAGTCGGTGCGCAGGTAATTGAGCGAGCGCTCGAACATCGCCTGTGATTCCTTACGCGGCCATGCTGCATCGGAGAAATTGCTCAGTTTGGTAGCAATGAAATAACTGCTGCGCGGATGACGACTCAAAGCGATACCGGTTGCTTCCTCCGAGTGTCCTTGGCAATAAACCGGCGACGTATCGAAATAATTGACTCCATGCGCAAGCGCATAATCGACCAATTCGTTGACTGCGTCCTGATCGATAGGTGCGTCACTATTCTCACGTGCTGTCCCTGTGGCCATGGTCGGCAGTCGCATCATACCGAAGCCTAATAGTGACACTTTATCACCCGAATTAGGATTCACTCGATAAGTCATCTGCGCCGGATCGGATTCCTTCAATCCTGACTCCTGACTCCTGATTCCTGATTCCTTGTGGCAAGCTGATAGTAGAACGGACGTTCCTGCCACGGCTGCTGTACTATGTTTGATAAAATCTCTTCGATTCACAGTAATTAAAAATTAAAAATTAAGAATTACCAATGTCAACCTACCACATGCGTTGACCTTCCTTCTACGTAGATTGCGCTGAATGGGCGGGCAGGACATAAGTGCTCACATTTGCCGCAGCCGATACAGCGTTCTTTGTCAATTGCCGGCACAAGGACTGTTCGTCCGTCTGCCGTTGTATGTTCCACCATCTGAATGGCGTCTTCGGGACAATGTTTGGCACATGCCCCACAATGGTCACCGTTGGTCACGGGGATGCAGTTCTGCTCGATCCACACAGCGTGACCGATATGAATGAAGGGTTTATCTTCTCGCTTAACTGCCTGAATAGCGCCCGTCGGACACACCTGCGAACAATGCGTACACTCGGGTCGACAGTAACCGCGCTCGAAAGACATCTCGGGTTGCATGAAGCGGAGGGGGTCGGATGAAGGACGCAGGACGTTGTTCGGACACGCACTCACGCACAGCTGACACGCCGTACAATGACGTTGCATGTTCCGTGCCGATACCGAACCCGGAGGAGTGATTGGCGTCCCACGATGCGGAGCTACCTTATCTTCTATCTCTGCCAAACCTCCATCGACTTTGATCTTCGCCTGTGCGAAAGCCGCCGTTCCTACTGCAACTGCCGCGCCGGTCAAAAATGCCCGTCTGTCAGGCGAAGCCGGTCTGTCAGTCAAAGACGGTCTGTCAGCGGAGCGGTCTGTCAGCTTTAGCGGTCTATAACTGATGGCTCCGTCGTGGCATTTGTCGATACAATCGCCGCAAGCCACACAGCGCGTCAAGTCCACCGTGCCGTTCTTAAAATCAATAGCCGCAGCTTTGCAGTTCTTCGCGCAGAGCGAACACTTGCGGCACTTGTCTTCGTTAATCTGAATGCGGAAGAGCGAGAAACGCGCGAAGAAACTGAGGATTGTCCCTACCGGACAAACGGTATTGCAGTACGTGCGACCATGCTTCCAAGCGAGCATTCCTATGATGCCAAGCGTCAGCAGAGCTACAATGAAGGTCGTTACACTTCGCATCCAAATTTCCGCTTCGGAGAACATATAACTGTCAAAATTATTCTCAATCGCTGCCAGACCGTTGACGAGCAAATCATACAGCGGTCGGAAGAGCGAGTTGACGATACGGCCGTACGCCGAATACGGTGCCAATAAAGTAGTCACCGGCGCAAAGCCAAGGATAAGACACACGATGAACACCGCCAACACGGAGTACCGAAGCCATTTCTTCTCCGGTGAATGACTATAGCGGTTCTTTTTCGCTTTGCGTCCGAACCAACTGATGATATCCTGCATCACGCCTAGCGGGCATATGATGCTGCAATAGAGACGTCCGAAAAGGAGTGTGAGGATGATCAAGCCTGCGAGGACACCAAAGTTGAGTGCCATCAGAGCAGGTAAGAACTGGATCTTAGCGACCCATCCCAACCAAAGGTTGATTCGCCAACTCACACCGAGAAATAGCAGCGTCACGGCGATGTAAAAAAAAGCGGCGAGTATGATTCGTACCTTGCGTAACATAGTGGTTATAGTTTAGGCATGTTTTGTAAAGCAGCGACACATTCTTCTACACTCTCAATATCAGCTATTTGTGTATCCATCGGACACATTCCCGATTGGTTGCGATTCATGATCATCGGCACTTCTTCTGTAGCAAATACCAGCACGTCGTTTGCTTCAAATAGTTCGCGGGCAGGGGTACAAATGACGTTGGTATGCACTTCCTTCACACCGCCTACGATCATAATGGCCGCAGCCGATTTTCCAATGATTTTATCGGCCGCTACGGCACCTTTCAAGCGTTCGGGTTGGTCGCTGATCAGTTGCAGCAAGTCCTGGATACCACGATTGGTATGCGTTGTCAGTTCTCCGTTGTTGAATACTAACAGACTCAATCCCTGCTCATTGAGCATATCGAGCATCTGAAAGCCCTCAATAGTTGCCCCGCGTAAGATGGCAGCACATTGTTCCGGTTTTTTGACATCAAGCAGTTTCTTCTCCATCGGACAGAGGTCTGAACCATCCATATTGACCATCAGCGGAATCTCCTCGCGGGCATAGATTGGAATACCGGCTTCCTTCAACATCGCCTTGGCGGGTGTGCTGACCAGCGGTGTGTTCACACACTTGACTCCGCCTTCGATGAGCAAGCAAGCTGCCGCTTTACCCACCCGTTTATCGGCTACTACAGCGCCTTTCAATCGCTCAGGCTCCTCCGCCGTCAAACGCAACAAGTCTTGCACACCCGGCAGGTTGTAGATTGTTGTTTCACCGTTGTTGTCAATAATCATACCTACGCCCTGCTCTTCCAAAGCGTTCAGCATCTTTTCTTCTTGTTTGACGCAGCTTGTCAGCACTCCGACTAACAATACTGCTGTGAATAAGTAATGTCTCATAAGGATATCTTTTTAGTTAGAAAGTCCATTTTATTCCGAACTGCGCCTGACCGATGACGCTGACCGTCATAGTAAACCATGTGTGGTTTTTGTAATTGTCGCAGAACATGATATGCAATTAGTAAATCCGCTGCAAAGATACAGAAAAAATCTGACATACACAAGGATTCCACCCTAAAAACACCCTAAAAAGTGATTATCTACCCAAAAATTGGAAAAGTGCGCAAAAATATCGCAAAAACAAGCATTCAATGCTTATTTATGTAACATAATTGAGCAATATGAGTGTAGAAGACAAAATCGGTTAAATAAAACTGTCTACTAAATTTAGGAAAAGACAAATAACTCCTTTTTAGAAAAATGTGTGTGCGCGGCGCGTATATGCATACGTACGAGGATATACCATTAGGACGCTTTCGATGTCTTAAAGAGAGCGAAGAAGTACACAATTATTAACAAAATCGTTCTAAATGTGCATTTTTTTGACGAAAAATTTGCACAATTCAAAAAAAAGCAGTA